>JASHVU010000695.1 GCA_030044455.1 Acidobacteriaceae bacterium
ATTTCGCATCAAGCAGGTCGGCGAGGCATTCTATTGTTCAGAGGCAGTCCATGCATATGACTCACCCCAAGTCGCCGATCGATTCCCGGAACTCACCCTCGGCTCCGCCCGTCATTGAAATTCGATCGCTCACACCTGGCGACGACGCCACCGCATTCCGGACGTTGAATGAAGAGTGGATTACGCGGTACTTCACCCTTGAAGCGAAAGATCGCGAGACCCTGAATCACCCTGCACAGTCCATTCTTCTGAAGGGCGGCCACATTTTCATGGCGTACGCAGGCGCCGAGGCCGTCGGATGCGTCGCGCTGATCCCCATGCAGAATGGCGTCTACGAGCTTTCCAAGATGGCGGTCTCTCCTCATTTGCGCGGCAGAGGCCTCGGCCGCCGCTTGCTCCATCACGTCATTGCTCAGGCCAGAAGCATCGGCGCCAGTTCTCTGTTTCTCGGCAGCAATACACGGCTCAAGGATGCTGTTCACTTGTATGAATCGGTGGGCTTTCGCCATGTAAAACGTGAGACTCTTCCGCCGATGCCTTATAGCCGCGCCGATGTTTTCATGGAGATGCCTCTCGGCCCAGACTCACAATGAGGGCAGCCATTGCCACCGGAGGCATGACTCTCCACTCGATGACCTGGCGAGGCGCGCAAAAAGGGGCAGCGACGTTCGAAAAGATCTCGACGCCTCAGATCGGCTTCGAGCGGTGATCGGTGTTTCTCGTGTAGGTCCCGGCCCTGATCGGCAGCGAAGCGCCAGGAGACTGGTAGACATCCTCATCGCGGGCTTGCGCTCAGTCAGAGAGGCTGAATTTCACCAACCGAGACGTATGCGGTGAATAAGAGTCGTAATCGCCGCAAAACCTGCGTAGGCAAACGACACCGACTCCGGGCTTCGGCTGACCATGGCGGGCGCAGGGCCGCAATCCATGAGTACGATGAACACTTTCAGAAGAATGGCTACTCCGTTCAGATGTTCGTCTTCGACGACTCTACGCAGGCCAACGTCGAAGAGTATCTGAAGGGCAGGCCCGGGCCCGAACTCGTTCTCATCGATGGCAATCGGGAACGCTCAAAGGGGGAAATTTTTGGCCTCGAGTAGCGCGAGAACGGCACGCCAAAGGCTCTCCCGTCGGTGCATCTCTTGGCGTGGCCTTCAATGCAGGGCAACTCCACATTGATGAATCCCGCTCCCCTTACCATGCGAGCTTTTCGGGTAGAAACTCCGCAAACAGATCATCGTAATACGGCTTCAGCCGATTGAGGTCGGGTTTCGAATGCCCTTTGGAGTAGAGATCGTACTGATTGAACTTGAGGACCCAGGACAACATTGCGCGGTCCTTGTCATTGGACAGATAGTCGTAGGCTCCATGCTTGTGCCAGGGATAGAACGAGTGGAAGCGCAGCATATAAAGCGCCTCATCGCGCAGGTACGGCTTCATCACTTCAGCAATGTAGCCGTCGTGCCCAAAGCTCATATGAACATTCTCAAGGCCGCAGTTCGGTTCGTAGATGCCGTACCTGGTCTGATATTCGGGCACATTGCGATCGGGATTGCGCGCGAAATCCTCAGAAAACACGATGTCCGGCGACCATGCGCAACCCACCGGGAAGGTATCGCCCACGACGCCCCATTGCGGCTCTCCGTAAAGGCACAGGCACTTTCCAAGGTCGTGGAGGAAGCCGGTGAGAACCATCCAGCGCGGATGATTGTCACTGCGAATCGCCTCAGAAGTCTGCAAAAGGTGCTCAATCTGGGTCAGATCGGTGTCTGGATCGCTGTCGTCAACAAGCGTGTTCAAAAAATCGGCGGCCTCCCACACAGTTTTCAACCCTTTGTTCAGGCCGAAGTACTGTTTCTCTTTTTGAAGCACGTAATCGACGGTCTGGTACTCGTGATTGAGCCGGTAGAACTCGGCTACGCCGGGGGTGGCAGTTGCGTCATACTGGCGGAATTCTTCTTTGCTCTTTGCTTGCTTATAGCGGCCTTCAACAAAGCCATCCCATTCATCCAGTTCGCGCAACGGCCGGTTGACCTTAGCTTCAGTTGTACTCACGGTTCAACCTCCGGGGTTTTGGTGTATGGTGGGAAGCCGCCATAGTTACCGTACTTAACCGCTAACGTAGCACGTTATGACGAACATCGAAAGCGCTTTCAATGACTATGTGGAGCGGCTGCCGCAACGGCAGGCGCCGAGCTTCGCCCTAATTTGAAGGGCCGCTTTTCGAGCCTGGTGTAGCTGGCGGCAAATTCTTTGATCTCGAGGTATTGGTTCTTTGCGACGCCGGCAAAGTGCTGCCGGGTGCGGCTGGCAGGCCACCATATATCGACCGATATCGAATGCGCGTCGCGTCCAAGCCCGATGTTCTGTTCCATGGGGTTGGCGCCGAACGAACTCGTCTGCCCGACGGTACGATAAATGAACCTCGGCGCGGCATTGCCGTCCTGCACGGTAACCTTGATTTCTGCCCCGACGGCGGATCGGTTGCTCTTTACGCCCACCAGCCGCACATTCAGCCAGTCGTTGTCGTTGCCTGGATTCTCGAAAACGCGCATCGCATGTTTGTCGGCGGGCACCGCGCCGCCGGTTTCCGCCACAATGTCTTCGCGGCCCTGCCTGCCCAGATCCGCGAATGCGATTCCGTGCCCTTTGTGCAGTTCTCCGGTGCCCGAAGACTGGGTAATATCGACGAACGTCTTGCCCTCGTTGTTGCGCAGCAAGACGTGGGGAAGAAGAGAGGTAAACGAGGGGTTTCCCTGGCCGAGATAGATATCGAGGTAACCGTCGTTGTCAACGTCGCCGAAGTTGGCACCCATGGGCATAAAGACTTTGTCGAGGCCCACCTGCTCCGTCACGTCTTCAAACGTTCCATCGTGTTTGTTGCGGTAGAGCTTCAAGGTCTCTTCGTTGTGCTTGTCGCCGAGGTAGGTCTTCAAGGTTTCGTCAATGGAACTCACGTAGCTGGTGACAAACAGGTCTGGCCAGCCGTCATTGTCGTAGTCGAAGAACCAGGTGGCGAAGCTGAAGGACGGGGCTTGCACGCCGGCTTGCCTGCCTACTTCAGTGAAAGTCAAATTGCCGTTGTTGTGATAAAGGAAGTTGACCCCGTTCTGATTGGTGACATAGAAGTCTTGAAAGCCGTCATGATCGTAGTCGGCTGCGGCCACTCCTTTGGAGAAGGTTGTTTGATCGATCCCGGCCGCATGACCGATTTCCTCGAAGGTTCCGTCCCCTTTGTTGTGGTACAGCCTGGCGGGCCCACGCTCGTTTACGACGAAGAGATCGAGAAAGCCGTCATTATCGATATCGGCCCAGGCCGCGGCCTGGGTTTCAATCGGATCGCCCAGTCCGGCGGCATCGGTAACATCGGTGAATGTCCCGTTGCAGTTGTTGCGCAGCAGCGACATGCGCATGGGAAACTCCCAGCCGCCGCGAAGCACCAGAATGTCCATGCAGCCGTCGTTGTTGTAGTCGGCCTGCACAAGGTTCAGGCCGCCAAGCTGATCCATCAGTCCGGCCTGCTGGGTGCGGTCGCTGAATGTCCCGTCGCCGTTGTTATGGAAAAAATGGATCGGATCGCAGACATCCTCGCTCGACACCACGACATCCAGCAGCCCGTCATTTTCGAAGTCGTCTACAATGACGCCGCCTGCCGAGCGAAACACATTGAGTCCGGCGGCCGGCGCCACGTCGACGAAGCGTCCGATGCTTTCTTTCGAGTGAAAATCTTTCTCGGGAATCAGGTAGGCGGCCGGTACGCCCGAAGGATATTCGCCCAGCGTCATGTATGCCAGGTTCAAGAGCCATTTGACTTCCAAGTCGCCGGGCCGTATTTCCAGACATTTCTTGAAATACTCGATGGCCTGCTTTGACTCGTCAGTGCGTTTGTAACTTGCGTGCGGATTGAGAGGGGGGAAGATGTCCATGTCACCTGAATCGCGGTATATCCCGTTCTCCATCTCCGACAAGTGCAGATATGAAGCGCCCAGGCTCTCCTCCAGATTGGGAAGCCGCCCGGGGTCTTCGGACAGAGCGAGCTGATAAGCGGCCTTCCATTCCGCGATCGACTTCTCCATTTCGCCGCTGTAGCCATAGAGCTCGGCCAGAACGGAATCTCCATCGATGCCATTGACTTTGTCCTGTCCGCCGTTTGAATTGTGTTCCGAAGCCAGGTATCCCTGCAGCGCATTCTTCGCACCAGCCAACGATTTCTGTCGAATCTCGCAAGTGGTGTGGAGATCACGATTCCAGCCCTCGGGCTTGGAATAGTCTTGAAGGGCGGCGTCGGCCTCGACGATTCCCGAGACCTGCGGGCCAAGGTGGATGTCGCCTTTGGATGCCAGCGCCGAAATCCGATTCGGATTGAGATCTGCGTTGAGGGGCGCGGCCGAAAGTACTTTCATGATGGCGAACCCCGAAGGCAGTTGCACCACATCGGTGAGTTGTCCCACCCCTCGTCCCCGCAACGCGTCCCGCAGCTCAGGGCGAAGTTGATTGGGGGTCAGCTTCCCCATATACCCGCCATCGGAAGCGGTAGCGTCAATGGATTTCTCCTTTGCGAGCACAAAGAAGTTTGTGCCGGCGTTGAGTTGCTTCAACACCTCCTCGGCGTCTGCCATGGTCGGCGTCACAATGATTCCGAGATGGATCGGGTGGGGCGCATCAGGCGCCTGCGCGGTGCCCTGCGTAGAGGTCATTCCTGCCAGGATGAGCAAGGCAAACAATCCGACGATGAGTCTGCCGTTCATCAGCGGTTGGTTCTTTCCGGAAAGGCGCATAGGGTCTCGAAACATGGGGTCTTCAGCTCAATTACAAAGCGATCGCGTAATCCAAATCACGCTATCACAGGAACGAATATCCACGCGGCGCATGCCCGCGCAGGTCATCGGAACCAACCTGCGATCGGAGCCTTTCATTCAAGGCTCGGCAAGACCTCGAGTGGCGCTTCACGATTTCAGAAGGCGGCTGAGCCGGCCAAAAGTTGAGGGCAAATAACTTCCATAACCTGCTTTTTGCTTATTGTTGGATTTCTACTCCAAAAGTTGCGATCTGGCTGAGTCGCTTGTTGAGATCATCCTGCTCCTGACGGGCGTACTTCTTCTGCAATTCCATCTGTACCTGCCCATCCTGACGGCGGCCCACTCTCCAGTACGCACGGGCCAGGTGGTAGTGAGCCTGTGCATAGTCCGGCTTGAGTTTGACGGCTCGCTCCAGGTAGGGAATGCTGCCTTTCCAATCGTCGCTTTGTTGCAGCACTACCCCCATTTGAAATTGTGCTTCGGGCATGCCGGGGTTGGCTGCGATGGCATGCAACAGCAATTGCCGAGCGAGGGTCACATTCTGCTCATTGGCGTTTCCCGTCAGCAAGGATCCTGCCGCAAATGTCGCGGCACGTGCATCAGCGGGATGAGCCTGCGCGTAATCTACCAGCGCCATGCAATGCGGATCGCCTGCCGACAGTGGTGCGTTGCACGAGATCCCCAATAGCTCGGCGTACATGGCATTGTCGGGCGCGCCGGCCAGAAGGCCGGCAAAGATAGGAATTGCCTTAGCGTATTTAGCGTCTCCATAGAGAGCCGCGCCGAGCCCGAGACGGAGGCGCGTGCTGTCAGGAAACTTGACGGACGCGGCCTGAAACTCTGCGACGGCCGCATCGAAGGTCCAATGGTGAAGGAACTCGACGGCCAATTGCCATGCGTTCTCTTCGCTGGGTTCGAGCGTAACGGCACGCGCAAAGTGTTCACCGGCTTGCTGGAACTTGCCCGCTTTCTCATCGGCCTCACCCAGCAGTGACTGCGCGCGTGCCGATTGATCGGAATCGGCAACTGTGGAGAGCATTTTTTGCGCGTCATCGAGACGATTCGCAGCCAGTAGCGCAGTAATGCAGTCCAGTTTCAAGTCTTCGTCTTCAGGCTTGAGCTGCTGCGCGGCGAGGAAGGCTTTTGCGGCTTGTTCGGGTTTCTGATTTTCAATGCTGATGCGTCCCAGGCTCTCCTGCGCCGATGTATTGCGCGGATTGATCTCGACTGCGCGCTCGAACTCTTCGAGTGCGAGCTGGCCACGATGCAGCTGATAATAAGCCGCTCCGAGATTGGCGTGGGCCACGTCGGATGATGGCTGCTCGCGCGCCGCGGCCTGGAGTAACGGCAGCGCGCCGGGAATGTCGGCTCGAGAAACAAGGAGAAGGCCCAGGGTTTCGTCGACTTGAAAGATGCCGGGATGATGAAGATGCAGATCGCGGAGCAGGGATTCGGCTCGGTCGAGATCCCCTTTATCCTGGGCGGCGAGAGCTGCCTGGAACTCCCGCTCCATCGCTGCAGTTGAAGCATCGTCCGGCGCAGCAACGGCCAGCCCGGGTGCAACCTGGAAGACAAGAACCAGCGCGGCAATCGCAATGGATTGGCGTAACCGTTGGTCCGCGGCCAAATTCTTCTTGAGCATTCTGGCAAACATGGTAATCGATCGCGCTGAGCGTGAGAGCTTCGGCAAGCGCGAAAAAGCGAGGAGACTTGCCTCAAGCAAATCTCCTCGCAGTTGTGAAGCGGCCATTGGCCGTTGGGTTGGTGAAATTAGAAGTGGTAGCTCATTGAGAGTTGGAAGAAACGCGAGTCCGGTGAATCGTTCTGGAAGGTGCGCGGACCGGTGATTTGGCCGCCCTCGGTGTTGATGTTGGTCCCACTCGGTTGTCCGAGCGATGGCGTGTT
>JASHVU010000696.1 GCA_030044455.1 Acidobacteriaceae bacterium
CGTTCATCTTCCGGAATATGCGCCAAATAAGGCTCCCAGGCATCTGGGTAAAGGATCGAGGCCCCGCGCTGATAGAACCACTCAATCTCGTGCCGACGCAGCAGGAAGATGCCGCGAAGAATCAGCTCGGTGACCTGCTTGGGATGAGTCTCAGCGTAGGCCAGAGCTAATGTTGAACCCCAAGAGCCACCGAAGACCTGCCAGCGCTCGATGCCTAGGTGTGCGCGGAGTTTCTCGATGTCTTCCACCAGGTCCCACGTGGTATTTTCCGCCAGCGATGAGTAAGGCGTGCTCTTGCCGCAGCCTCGCTGGTCGAAGCAGACGACGCGGTATTTTTCGGGGTGGAAAAAGCGGCGCTGCTTGGGATCTGAGCCGCCACCCGGACCCCCGTGGAGAAACACGACTGGCTTGCCGGTACGGTTGCCGCTTTCTTCAAAGTAGAGCTCGTGCAGGGGTGAAACCTGTAGCCGCCCCGTGTAATAGGGCTCGATCGGAGGATAAAGCCAGGTAAGGGGATCCTTCATCGTGGAGAAAGACAATCGCTCATTCGACATAATGAAACAGTGTAACGGAGAGATTTGAGCAACATTTCAGTGACTGGACGCCTGGCAAGCCTTTATTGTCTTTCGCTGCAAGCGGTGATGAAACACAAATACGACGTACCAACACTTTCTCTCTATTTGCGTCGGAGAGAACGCTGGTGCGACACATTCGTTACCGCCGTCGATCGCCCCTGGCAGCATTAAGTAACTGCCAACAGGATTGCTGATCATCCGGCCCCTGATCTAATCTGGCGGCAAGAAGTAAGCCTTTATCGCGCGCATCAAAGATGCACGGTCGAGGCGAGGATCCCGACCTTCATAGGCGGCTTTCCAGCAGACTTGGTTGACCAGGTCCCGGGGATGGCATGCACGTAGTTCTTCTTTCATGTTGTTGCAGATCATGAAAATCAATTCGTTCAGGACATCCTGATCCACTTCGAGCCGCCGTTCGCGAGCGACACGCCGGAATATTTCGCAGAATTGCTCTTCCGAGACAGTGCCCAGTTTGATTTTGGTTTGGATCCGCCGCAGGAATGCAGCATCCAAAACCGTTCTCGGATCTCTATTCGAAGCAAAGACTACCAGCATCTCAAACGGAATCTCGATTTTTCTTCCGCCGGCGAGAGTAAGGTACTCTATTCGCCGATCAAGGGGGACAACCCACCGATTCAACAGATCTTCTGGAGGAATTCTTTGTCGCCCGAAGTCGTCGATGACCAGCACCCCGTTATTGGCCTTCATCTGCGGAGGTCCGTCGTAGTAATTCGTGATGGGGTTAAATTGCAAATCCAACATTTCAACCGTCAATTCACCTCCCACTGTTACTGTGGGGCGCTTACATCTCACCCAGCGACGATCTCCATCCTCGGAATCTGACTCCGTTTCCTGTCCATGAATCGCCGGATCGTAAACTGTAATAATCTGGCCGCCAACCTCAACGGCATAGGGTATCGATATTTCATCCTCTGAAAATGCACGGGCCATCGCCTCTGCTGTGGCCGTCTTACCCGATCCAGGCGGACCGTAAAGGAATATGGCATTTCCTGAGTTGAGACTTGATCCCAAATCCGATAGCACTTCGCTATCGAACACAAGATGCGCGAAGGCTCGTTCAATGTCAGCCGGCCGCACTTTCACGTTCCGCATGCTCTGTTTCTGAACTTGCGCAACATAACTCGCCAGAGAGACCGGCATGGCGCCCGAATACTGATTTTGAGACAACAGCTCTAACGCCCTTGTTCTACCTTGAGATGAAATGGCGATCACCGGAATCGTGCCCGTCATGCCGGTGACTTCGCAGAGCAATTTCCCTCGCAGGCGGTTAAACAACTGCTCGGCAGCGTCGTAACTCAGCCGAGCGTACTCCGCGAGATCGACAATCGAGAATGGCCCGTGGAGATAGAGCGTTTTCAGCGCGATGTCTTCGAGGATCGACTCGCGCACTCCTACTTCGGCCATCGTTCTCGGCTTATATTCGGGGCCGGCGACAAACATGCTCTTTTGTATGTCGTACCTGTCGGCTGTCATCCTCGTCGTCCCACCTTGATTGGCTGCCATCCTTTCGCTATCTCGACAAGCCGTAATTTCTTGCGCGCATTTCTCTTTCGATCTCAAAGGATTAGTCGTTCTACGCCCGCATGAATCCCCATGCGGCGCGTTCTCCTACTCCCTTCGTCCCATCCGATAGTCCAGGTATAAGACGTGCGACTTGATCTGATCTCCGACCCAGTACCTAGGGAAATGCGCCATCTTGAGCATGTGAACGATCGCGCCGGGATTTCCCTTGCTCCAGTCAGCCAGCGATTTCAGGACCTCGTCAAGATTGGAAGCCCACAGATCGCTTCGTCGAGCCTCCCATCGAGCGAACTCCAGAGCGATTAGCGGGGTAAATTCCTTCAAGGCAAGTCGCTCGGAACTCCTGGCGCACATTGGCTGTAATGCGCCAATGTCCTCCATATGAGGCGTTCGAGCCACAAAGATCACGGGTGTGCGGTCGAAGTAATTCAGATCCTTGATTAGCCCTGTCACTACGCGAGAGGGGCTTGCAATATGGTCTAAAGCAAGGAGAAATGGGTATTGTTCGAGTGCGCGTTGCACCAAGCCCTTCAGGGATTTCGTGCTCATCGACGAGTAATTTGCCGGGAAAAGGACCGCCGGCTTCCCAATCCCGCGTATCTCTGCGATCAGGGTCAACAACATTTCACGAGGAGATTCGACGCGCGACACGGAGAGCGCCATGGGTTGAGTCTTTATGAAAGACTGCAACAGCCGTGTCTTGCCCACAGCTTCCGCCCCGAAAATCAGGAGGGATTTTCTTCTTTCAGCCTGGGCCTGCAGACGGGTCATCTCCTCTGTGCGCTCAACCGCGGCAAAGAAGATCTGGGGCTCAATGTTGCCGAGATATGGGTGGTCGGGCACGGCAACGGACTCATTGGGCAACTGCGCTGTGAATAAACCTCTCATGGCTCGACCGGATCACCTCGTATGCAGTTTCCCGATCCTTCCACCCAAGGACCTTTGTTTCTTTATCCTCAAGCTCCTTGTAGACGGAAAAGAAATGCTCGACTTCCAGCAAGATGTGCGACTGGATTTCCGTGTAGTCTTGAATGTTGCTAAACCTTGGGTTTCCCATAGCATAAGCAAGGATCTTCTCGTCGCACACTCCGTGGTCCAGCATCTCAAAGAGTCCGACGGGCCGGACGGAGTAGATGCATCCGGTAAAGGTGGGTGTGTCACCGAGGATCAGGATGTCCAGGGGATCCCCGTCTTGTGCGAGCGTCTGAGGGATAAAGCCGTAATCTCCCGGAAAATGAACTGGGGAGTGCAGCACGCGATCCAACACGAAGACATTCATGTCGCGATCGTATTCATACTTGTTGGTGCTGTCTTCAGGAATTTCGACGACCGCCGTTAGCACCTCAGGGGCTTTGTCGCCGATGGGAAGCTCAAGGTAGTTGTCCATTTATCTCCTCATTCGCCATGCGATGCAGGAGCATAATAAAACCCCCGCCCAATCGCAGGGGTCATCAGCCGGTCCATTTCGGGCGGCGGTTAATGGCGGATCCCTTCGCCATCCTGAACGTAGCACAATCCTTATTCGGGGCGCAATGAAATCTCCTTCCCGGGCGGTGGTCAGTCAATTCCCGGATGGATACACCCAATGTTCGTTTCTCCCTTCAAAACCTCTACCGCCCTGGAAGCTGAGCCACGCACTTAAAGCAGGTACTGAATATTCCACGGTGCGCACAAGCTACGATGACCGGCTAGCATCAACAGTATCAACTGCGAAACGCGCCGCTCCTCTTCGCTAGTCAAATATCGACGCAGAGCGTCGTGGCGCAGCGCATATCGCTGGGAATCTTCGGCCATTCGCTCGAAGAATTGGGCATGAGCGCTCAACAATGCTTCGCCGCATTGCCCTCTTCCCAACTTGCTAACAATCATCGCCAAGTGGAGAAGACAGCAGGCCGGGAGTCTGCTTCCAACCAAAACCTCGACTCGGCGCAAGTTCGCAACTGTCTCGTTAACGGCGTTGCGCTCGGCCGCAACGCGGACCTGGCAAACTTGGCAGGTATCCTGCGACCCACCCAATCCCGTAATCCCTTCGACAGTCCAGTTCCCATTCGTTCCTTTCGCCACTTGTTGGAGATCCGCGGCAATCCGAAAGGCAAGTTGGGGATAAGAAGCACATACGCCGTCGGGAGAAGAAATATTCTCATACTGCCAGGTGTGCAGAGAACAGAATCCGCCTCTCCTTGCAAGGTCCCGTCGCGTTTCCAGATCGATTGTCAACTTGTATTGATGTTTGCTAAGGAAATTGAAGACTGCGTCTAGAACCTGCCCGCAAATCCGGCACCCACTTCGCTTGTCCAACTCTAGGACGACGGGAGCGGGAGCAGCTCCCGCCATGGAATGCGTGCCATCCGAAGACGAGGCCTCTAGCTCGGACTCGCGAAGCCCACTAAGCCTGTCCAAGAGTGATTCATATGCGAGTTTCCTTTCAGCCTCGTTCTCCGAGCTTCGCCTCTGAATAAGGAACTGTCCTATCCGCTCTTTCATATTCGAAAGGAAAGCTTGCGCCCGCTCTTCGATCAGAAATTGGAGCAGTTCTTCCTCAAACTGCAAGATGCCGCTACCGGCAACCAGATCGGGCTGCTGCGAAAGCTTGGCCTCCAGCGCCTGTCGAGCTGAAACCGAATAAACCTGGGGTGGTCTCTGAAATGAGAACTTTTCCAATTGGGCTTTGACGTATTCCAGGACCTGCCCGCGTTCACTCTCTCCCACGGTGTCCTGTTTGTTCACAATCACAAAAAGCGTCTTGCCCGTCTGGCTAACCCGGTGAAGCGCGCGATTCTCTTCATCTGACAGAGGGCTATCGTAACTTGTGATGAGGACGAAGGCATCTGCTTCGGGGAAGAATCGTTCCGTGGTCTGCGTATTTTCGATAATCACCGATCCTAGACCAGGACTGTCGACAAAGAATACGCCCCGGCGAAGGAGTTCCACCGGTAACTCGATTTCGGCATAAGCAACGTTCTTCACGTTGCCGGGATTCGCGTCTTGGGTGACATATTCGGCCAAGCGCGAGAGAGGTATCCCCTGGCGGAGGTGTCTATCGTTGAAGTTGAGGACGACTTGCGTCCTGCTTCCATAGCGGACAGTCGTGATCACAGACGTGAGAGGAAGGATTCCCGTAGGCAGGTAGGCGGCGCCCAGGATCGCATTGATCAATGTGGATTTGCCGCGGCTGAAGCGTCCGACCAGCATCAAATTGAAGCGATCGTCAGCCAACCGCATTAGGAGGTCGCGCGAAGCGGACAGCAGATCCTGGTCCTTCGTGTCTACAGCCTGTGCAGTGCGAATGACCTCCGCCATCGAGAATTTTTCTTGCTCGTATTGCTTCAGATCCATCGAAATCACCAAGTAATCTTGTTCTGGGCCGTACGCGCAGTTATCAAGCTGCGCCGGGTCTTTGCTCCTGCATTTCACTGCCGAGAACGTGGTGTAGAACCCGCCAAAAGGGCGACGACCAATTAGGCTTCTCTCCACGTGCCGTACGTCGGGAGTAGATGTCTCTTGCCACTTGATGAGCCAGTAAAGGCCATTTGTCCAGAAGCTCAACCGCTTCGGTCTCTTGCGCCCAATTCATTGCTCCCGACGCCTCAATCAGCACCGCGACAATCGAGAGCCTTTCAACCGCAGGAGCATAGCGCAAACCAAGCGTTGCCGCCGAAATTACGCAGTCGCGGTCCTCATCCTGGAGGAACTCGCGCAAATCGGGCCATTCATTCATCCCTATTCCAACTTCGACGAGCAGTTGGAGAGTGGCTCGCCTGCGACGCGAAGCATTCGAACCGCGGATGGAAAGATTAGTGAGCCCTCGAAGCAGCAGGATCGCGTACGCCCGAGCAGCTTCCGGCACTTTAAGCAACCCTTCTCTGGCATCTTCACGACACAGGTCGTCTTCGAGCAAATTAAAAAGAAAGGGGACGCTCTCGGGCCACCGGTATTGAGACAAAGCCTCGACCAGGCCGCTGGTTGCCCGTTCTTTGACGGCATCGCACAGGACGCGGAACGTAGCAGGGGACTCATGATGCATCAATTCGCGAGCTGCTGCGCTCCGGACCGCGTCTTCTGCGAAAAGAACCGTGGCGTCGCCGGGGTGGATATTATCTCGAAAATAGCGAATGAGGCTGGAAAAGGCTCCAAGTGCGCCTAAGACACGAACTGCGCGGCAACGAGACACTGAAATCGATCGCGGTCGGGACTCAACAAGAAATCGCTCGACAGCGGGTATGACTCTTTTCCCGTGCGAGATCAGTAGCTCCGCCGCTCGATCTCCGTCGATAAGCGAATCCAGAGCGGCGATCATCTGCTCAATTGCATCGTCCGAAACGTCATGTGCCGGACCTGTCATACCTCAATCTCTTGATCCATGTCGCGCGTTGCGTACCAGTCTTCACGGATGAGCGGAAGCCGGCATCGGCCCCGTTCCGGCCGGCTGAGAAGAATCTGATAAACGGCGATATCTCCTCTGCGAAAAGCCGCCGCCGATCCCGCCATGTACAGCAGCCAAATCCTGTATGTC
>JASHVU010000697.1 GCA_030044455.1 Acidobacteriaceae bacterium
GGGTCAACGCCGGCCTCAGCCACGAAGTCATCCGGGATATCGTTCTGACGACCAGCGGGGGCCTCAACCTCAAGGCGGCTTCAGGCGCGTCGCCTTATATCCTTGCCGGCGTCACCCGGCGGTGGCTGGTTGACGCGCAGGGATATGTAGCGCAGCCCGGCGAAGCTATGCAGCTGACCGCACATGGATATAACGCCGCTATTGACCAACAAGTCCGTGTTGTTGCCGCGCCATGATCGCGATTTTGGAGGAACGGTGTCCAAGTGGCTCGCATGCGCGGGTGTACTTTTTCTTCTACTGACAGCCATACCGCGACTGGCTGCAGCCACCGACTCTTCGGGGGAGAAAGACCACACTCCCATAGCGAGCGTGGAAGATCCGGCTTCCACAGACGGTGAGATGGATCCGAACGCAAGCGGGTCCGAAACTCTTCTTCTTGAAGTGGTCATTAACGGCCGTTCGACCGGAAAAATCGGCGAATTTGTACTCCGTCACGGCAATTTGTATTCGCGGTTGCAAGAACTTCGGGATCTCGGATTCCGCGTCCCTTCCACTCACGCCTTCAAGCCAAACCAGTTGATCGCCTTATCCACTCTGCCTGGGATTGAATTCACAATCGATGTGAAGAATCAGCAATTGCAAGTCACTGCCATCGATGCCGCCCTGCAGCCGCAATCGTTACCGCTGAATGGTGGAGGAGGCCTGGAAGGGCACCGAACCATAGAAAGCGGAACAGGCGTGACCCTCAACTACGATACGGAGGGTACATTTTCGAGCGGCCAGGAAAGCGGAACCGGATCGTTCGATCTGCGCGCCTTCGCTCCCTGGGGAATCATCAGCTCTGATTGGCTGGCCAATGCCAGTGCAGCGTCGATCAGCCCCGGCGCAAACAAAACAGTTCGGCTCGACTCGGGTTACACATTTGCCGACGCCAATACGCTGCGCCGCTATAGCATGGGCGACTTCATTAATGGCGGTTTGACATGGAACCGCCCGGTTCACATGGAAGGCGTCCAGATTCGCTCCGATTTCAGCATGCGGCCCGACTTGGTGACTTTTCCATTGCCGTCAATTGCAGGTTCCGCTTCGGTTCCCAGCACCGTGGATGTGCTCGTCAACGGGAATCTGGTGTCCTCCAGCCAGGTTGACCCCGGCCCATTCCAGGTCCCGCAGCTTCCCGTGATTTCGGGATCCGGCACAATCACCATGACCATGACCAATGCACAGGGCGGACAGGTGACTGTGACGCAGCCCTTTTATGGCGGTTCCTCGCTGCTGGCGCCTGGTTTGCAGACTTTTGCCGGACAAGCCGGGGTGGTGCGGCGAAACTGGGGCGCCCTCAGCAACGACTATGGCAAGCCGGCAGCCACAGCCTTCTATCGCCGCGGATTGACCCCGCAGTTTACGGTCGAGGCGACTGGTGAAGGAACACCCGGCGCCTGCATGGGTGCTGCCGGCGCCACCGCGCTGATCGGAAACCTGGGCATTGTCAATCTCGATCTGGCTGCCAGTGGTTGCTCAGGAAACTTCGGACAATTGCTCTCCGCCGGGGTCCAGCACATCGGAACAAAATTCAACCTCGGCGGCTCTGCCATCCTCGCCAACCACAATTACCGGGATGTGGCATCAATGAATGGTGCGGGAACTCCGCGCAAACAAATGAGCGCTTTCACGGGCATATCCCTGCGGCGTTTTGGCTCCGCCGGCGTGGCCTACGCAGGTCTCGATGAAGATCCTTCCCCGACCGCGGTTCAGGTACTGGCCGCCCAACCTCTGCACTCCCACGTCGTCAGTGCCAACTATTCTTTTCAGTTCCATCACGTCGCGTTTTATGCCACCGAATTTCGGGACCTTGATAACAGCGGCTCCAGCGGACTGCAGACCGGCATCACCATCCCGCTCCGCAGACGCACCTCGATCAGCGTCAGCGGCTCGTCGACCGGCAGCGTTCAGGTGCAGGCGCAGCAATCGGCGGTCATGATCGGCGACTGGGGTTACGACTCCTATGTTTCCACCGGCAATTCCAACCATGAATTCGGTCAGGTGCAATATAAGTCTCCCGCGGGTTTGTTCACAGCCGGCGTCGACCAGAGTTCTGGGGTATCGACCCTGCGGCTGGAATCCCAAGGCGCGCTTTCGTTGGTAGACCGGGGCCTGTTCCCTTCCAACTGGGTCTACGACAGCTTCGCTATTGTTGATACCGGACCCCTCGAGCACGTTCATGTCTACCAGGAGAACCGCGACGTGGGTGTTACCGGCAAATCCGGACGGCTGCTGGTGCCCGATATGCGTTCCTTCGATGTGAACCATCTTGGCATCGAGTCGACCGACGTTCCGGCTGACGCGACACTGAGCACCGACAAACGAGTAGTGCGGCCCCAGGATCGATCCGGAGTCGTGGTCCGGTTCCCCATTAGGTTCAGCCACGCCGCGATGCTCAAGCTGGTGGATCAGGCTGGAAATCCGCTGCCGGTTGGCAGCGCCGCGACCCTCCGCGCTACAGGAGCCGTCGCCCCGGTCGGCTACGACGGCGATGCATATATTGAGAACCTCAACCTCCACAATGAACTTACAGTCGAACTTGTGGATGGTCACCGCTGCAACGTCTTCTTCGACTACAAGGCGATCGTGGGAGATATTCCGACGATTGGCCCGTTGCGCTGCGTGGAGCCGCAAAAATGACGCGAAGAATTGCATTTGCAATGCTGCTTCTCTTCGCCACATGCGCAATCCGTGCGCAGGGGAACGGCTGCTCGCTCACTTTGACGAACATGAGCTTTGGGACTTACACCGGCGCGCTGCTTAACGGCACGGCAACCGGAGTTGTGAAATGCAATGGGGCATGGGATATACCCATGAACGCGGGAATGGGCGTTGGTGCCACTGAGACCGTGCGTGAAATGACCGGGCCCAATGGTGCAGAAATCAGCTACCAGATTTTCCAGGACGCCGCGCGCACCATCAACTGGGGAAACACTTCCTCTACTGATTTAAACGGCACCGGCAACGCCGATATCACAGTCTATGGCCAGATTCCCGCCGGTCAGTCCCCTGCTCCGGGCACCTACACCGATACGGTCGACACTGCCACTACATCATTCAACATCTCAGTCGTGGTTTCGGCTTACTGCTCCATCTCGGCGACCGCTCTGGCCTTTGGAACTTATTCCGGTTCGCAGGTCAACTCCACGTCTACCATCACTGCCACCTGCACCAATACCACCCCCTACAACGTGGGTCTCAATGCCGGTACGGCATCCGGAGCCACAGTTACTACCCGCAAGATGACCGGGCCGAATTCGGCGCTGCTCAAATACAGTCTGTACAGCAATTCCGGGCGCACCACCAACTGGGGCAATACCGTTGGCACCGACACGGTTGCGGGAACCGGGTCCGGGGGCGCCCAGACTCTCACCGTCTACGGACAGCTTCCCGCGGGCCAGGTCGTTACGCCGGGCAGCTATGCCGATACGATCACTGCGACCCTTACGTATTGACACCTCTCACGCGGCAAATTTCCCAGACTCGCTAAATCCGCTCTTTAGCAACTCCAGCCGGAAATGACAGTGCCTCACATCATCTACCCGCCTGGTTTCGGCGATTCACTTGCATTTGGTCTCGATTCGCACAAATGCCGCTCCTGGCCAATAATTGTTGATATGCTCATCCGATGCTCATGGTTCTCGATTGCGTGCCGGCGTGAACCGTGCCTAGCCAATGGGAGCTTGGATGTGGAAGCAGCCATGGCTTCGAGATTCAAACGGGGCAGTTCAATCTCCCATATAGACCGTCTGTTTCGCCCATCTGTGCTCGGGGCTCTGATCATGTGTGTAGCCTCCGTCGAGGCGTCCCCTCCTGCGCTGTCCCAGTGCATACCGCCCCCATCGATTGCCACGGCATTGAAAGCACAGCCCGATGCCGCTGCTTATGCCAGACTGGGCCACTGGTTTGCCGGTCGCAATCAGGCTGCCTGTGCGGCGGATGCATTCAGCAGAGCCGTTGCGATGCAGCCGGACTCCGCCAATTACGCATACCTTCTGGGCCTCAGCCTGTATTCTTCCGGCCAGCCCAAACGGGCGATTGCTCCACTTGAGCAATCGCTTCGCCTTGACTCATCCTCTGTCGAAGCACATCTTGTGCTCGGATCGGTACTGAGCCGGCTTGGCCGAAGAGCGGATGCCGAAGCGCAGTGGAGGCTCGTTCTAAGTCTGGATCCGAAATCTTCAGCCGCTCTCGAATACCTCAGCCGGGATTTGCTAGTGGATGGAAACTATGTTACTGTCATCGACCTTCTGCGTCCCATGGAAGACTCCCCTCAGCTATCTGCCGCAGCGGCAATCAATCTGTCGGTTGCTTACACCAAGGCGGGCATGCTGGGCAATGCCTGCGATGTGCTGCAAGCTTCGCTGCGTGCGAACCCATCGTCGCTTCCGGTAATTGAAGCGCTTTCGGCAGTGCTTGTGATGCTCGACCGCTATCAGAATGCCGCCCAAATGCTCTCAGCGGTTGCTGTGAAGTACCCCGGCGACGTGCCAATGCAGATCCGCTATCTGCGTGTGCTGGTGCTGGCTGGCGACCCGGCAGCAAAGCCCCTTTGCGAACGGCTCCTTAAAGTCGATCCACGCCAATGGGAGGTCCTATATCTGATGGGTCTCTTGCGGCAGAACGCCGGCGATTTGAAGGGGGCGCAGACCTGGTTTGAGAAGTCCGTAGCGCGAAATCCCGATTACGCCGACTCTCACTTTCATCTGGGCGTGGTGCTGGCAGCGGCACCAGATCACGCGGCGGCGAAAGAACAGTTGGAAAAAGCAATCGCGTTGGGATTCCACGAACCGCAAGTTTACTTCGAACTTGGCAGGGTGTACCGTGCTCTCGGAAACGATGCTGAGGCACAGCAACAATTTCAACAGTATCAACTGGAAGAGCGCGCCGAACTGAACAAAGAGGTGGCCTCAGATAAGTATTACCAAGCCAATCAGGCCCAGGCAGCCGGTAACTACTCGCAGGCTGCCGACTATTATCGCGAAGCTTTGACCGTGGACCCCATGGAACCGCTGCTGGCCTACAAACTGGCGATGGCGCTCGACAAGACCGGGGATTTGGCCGGTGAACGAACCGCCCTGGAACAAGCAATCAAGGACAACCCGCAGATGGCGCTGGCCCAGAACCAGCTCGGGTATTTGGATTTTTCCGCAGGCAACTCAGAGTCGGCCGTGCGGCAGTTTCAATTAGCTGTGCAGGCCGACCCGGGATTTACGAAGGCCTGGATGAATCTGGCGGCCGCGTTGTGCGTGCAGTCGAAGTGGGAAGACGCGAGGAGCGCGCTGAGGCACGTGCTGGAGCTGGACCCGGGCAGCGCGCCTGCGCACGAACTTATTCAGCGGATCGATTCCATCGAAATCCGCCAACCCGCTCGTTGAGGATTGGATTTGCACTGCGAGGTCGGCATTGCGACTGGGTTTTTGTTCCGTTCCGAAGGGCTGAAGTCGGAGGAAACTCCCAGAGCCTGCGGCATTTCAGAGAACGAAAGTTTGCGATTCATCCCCATAGTTTCCCCCATAGTGCCTCGGAAGCCCATTGCGGCCACTTACGATTGGCGATTTCAGATGTGGATCTAAGATATTGATTCTAAATTGGTAGGCGAGGCGGGAATCGAACCCACAACCCCCGGCTTAGAAGGCCGGTGCTCTATCCAATTGAGCTACTCGCCCGTCTGTTTCATTCTAGCTTTAAATAACTTGTTCCGTGTGCAGTTCAGCCTACTGCTATCCTCGATGCAGCATCGGTGACATAGCGGACCACCGCCGCCTCGGCCCAGTGAATCTCATCGCCGTCGCCAGGACCCAGAAACGCGCAGTGGCCGCCATGGAGTGGCTCCGCAAATACGATGCGCGGATTCGCGTCCAGGCGTGCGCGGGTCTCGGCGAAGAGACGGATGAACGGATCGTCCTGCGCGCAAAGGATGAGTGTAGGCACCTGGATGCGATCGACCACACGCGCGCTGGCGGCGCGAAAGTAATAATCGTCGGCGTTCGCGAAGCCGCAATAGCGTGCCACGACCTTGTCGTCGAACTCGCGGATTGACCGCACCAGCCCGATATTTGTTGGTTGATAGACCTTTGGGAAAAGTTCAGCCTTGCGTCGAAATCGGCGCATAAGTCCGCGCAGAAAGTGCCATTCATAGGGTCGATTCGCAGGTTCGTGAAGAGCATCGGCGCCGGCGGCAAGATCGATGACGGGGCACACCGTGGCGACGGCAACGAGCGGCGGGCGGTTTCCCCACTCGCCGGCCAGCTTGAGCACCAAGTTCCCGCCCATGGAGTAGCCTACGAGCGCGACGCGCTCGATGCCAAACTTATGAGCGAAGTAGCTCATCACCGCGCCTACATCGTTCGAAAGTCCAGAGTGGTAGAGCGTGGGCGTAAGCGTGTCTGACCCACCGCAGTTGCGCATGTTCATGCGCACCACATTCATGCCCACGGCAAACGCGCGCGCCGCAATGCCCCTGATGTAACGCGAGTCAGACGAGCCCTCGAGCCCATGTACAAGGACGACGGTTAGCCGCGAGGCGCGGACAAGTCCCGGCTGCCAGTGGCAATGGCAGAGCACGCGACTGCCATCAACCGGATCGACCAGGACTGTTTCGGTTTCTGCTTCAAGAGGAAAGGCCGGCCGGGGATAAAAGTTGCCGACGATAGTTTGAAGATGACCGTTCGAGAGCCCGCGCCGGGGCGCAAAGTCCATGAGCCATGAGGGTACGCCGAAGGCGCCGTTGCCGGACATCGGTTCTGCCTGGGAATTGGAAATCACTCGGGGCTCAGAGGAACGTTTGGGGGAGCGGAGATCACTCGTATTGAGGCCAATGGAAGATCGAACGCAAAGATCGATCTTGCCATCTTTAACTGACTGAAAACAGATTAACACGGGGATTGCATGGCGATGCCCGGCTCGACCAGGCCGGTTGCGACCCGCCGGTTCGCGTTGCGGTATATGGACTTTTGGCCGAAACTCTGCCTCGATACGTGACCCATGTCACCGCTCACACACAACTCGCCTCCTAAGATTCTCTTACCCACTTCTTCTCCGAACAAAACAAGGGGGAGAGCTTTGGTTCGTTCCAGATTGCCGCTGCTGCGCAGAATTTCGCAGATCGTTTTTCTGCTGCTCTTTCTTGTGCTGCTTGTGCTCACTTCGCTGCGCTCGGCCTCGGGCGCCGCCAGCGAAGCCGGGTTGCGTGCTCCCGTTCGCCTGTTCTTTTTGTTGGACCCGCTGGTGGCGATTGCCAATGCGCTGGCCAGCCACGCGCTCTACCGTGGCCTCGCCTGGAGCCTCGTCATCCTGATCCCCGCTTTGTTCCTCGGCCGATTCTTCTGCGGCTGGATTTGTCCGCTGGGAACATTGCAACAGTTCGTGGGCCGCATGCCTTCCGAGGCCAAGCGCGGCAAGCGGCGCATCGAATCAAATCGGTATAAACGCTGGCAAACGGTCAAATATGTGGTTCTTCTCGCCGGTCTGGTGGCGGCCACGTTCGGGTC
>JASHVU010000698.1 GCA_030044455.1 Acidobacteriaceae bacterium
CAGCGGAGCTGAGAAGACTGGCTTTGGAGTCGGCAATAGGCGAGTGAAAATTTTTATCTGTATATGCCTTGACACGTATATGCACTTAGAAGTATATAGAGGGTGTGGAATCAGTTTTCGAAATCGTCGCTGAACCTAGTCGCCGCGCGATTCTCAGCCTGCTGGTCGCCTCGGAGCAATCGGTTGGAGAGATTGAGCGACGGCTGAAAATGCCGCAGCCTGCCGTTTCGAAGCATTTGAAAGTTCTGCGCGATGCTGGATTTGTTGAGGCAACGGTCGATGCGCAGCGCCGGCTGTACCGTCTAAGGCCGGACCCATTCAGAGAGCTGGAGGCCTGGCTGGAACAATTCAGGCGCTTTTGGAGTGAGCATGTAGACAGGTTGGAACGGCACCTTGACCGCATGGAAAAACTACGACGGGGCCCGCCCGCACCAAAAGCAAGGAAAAACACAAAGTAGCATGGCCGCGCCCGCGAATTCCCAAAACAAAGGAGGCAACCGATGAAAATCAAAATCACAAGCATCTACGTCGACGACCAGGAGAAGGCTCTGCGCTTTTACACAGATGTGCTGGGCTTTGCGAAGAAGAACGACTACACCAACGGCCCGTATCGCTGGCTCACCCTGGCCTCGAAAGAAGAGCCTGAGGGAGTCGAGCTGCAACTGGCGCCCGACACCCCCGCGGCCAAGGCGTTCAAACAGGCCATGGTAGAGCAGAATCAGCCGGCCTTGATGCTCTTCACTGGAGACGTCGAGGCCGATCACCAGCGCATGAAAGGGCAAGGCGCCGAGTTCACCATGCCTCCGACCGACGTGCAGTATGCATGGATCGCAACGCTCAACGACACTTGCGGCAATCTGATTCAGGTTACCCAGTTGAAGCGCTGGCAGGGGTGAGCATGATGGCCGGACAAGCATTGTATGAGCCGGGACCTGCAAGCGGCGCGCGGGTCATCAAAGGCCAGGACAAATGGACGCTCATTCTGGAAAGGAAGCTCGCCCATGCGCCTGAATTGGTGTGGGAGGCGTTGACCGATCCGGCTCAGTTGCGCGAGTGGGCTCCGTTTGACGTCGAGGGCGACCTCGCCACGAAGGGAGCCACGGTGAATCTTACCTGGATAGGCACCGGCAACACCATTCGAGTGAATGTGACGCGAGCCGAGGCGCCGCGGGTGCTTGAGTTCGCCGATATTCGCTGGGAGCTGGAGCCTATTGGCAGCGGCACGAAGCTGACGCTGTGGCACAGCATTCATCCGCGGTATGTCGCCTGGGGCACGGCGGGCTGGCACATCGCCCTTGATGTTCTCGACCGGCGCTTGAGCGGTGCTCCGATTGACCGCATGACCGGCGCTGATGCCATGAAGCACGCTGGCTGGCAGCGCCTCGTCGTTGAGTACGCAACGCAGTTCGGGGCTGAATTACCGAAATGGACACCACCGGCTGAAAAGAAAAGGCAGTGATGGCGTCTCGGAGTTTGCCGGTATGCTTGTAGTCGGCACTCAACGGCAATGCGAACGCGATCGACAATTTCTTACGGGCTTCTGACCGGTTTGGCGTTTTCGATGATGGCCAGGTGTGCCCACGCGCAGGAGCCCGCCAGCCACAGAGTCCCGCCCAGCCCGGTGTGCTCGGCAGAGCAGTATCGCGTGCAGGTGACGATGCAACCTACTTCTGAGGTTTACCTGGCGCTGGGGCGATGTTTTCTGAAGGTGGGCAGGCCGCAGGATGCGCTCGATCCCCTCGAGCGAGCTATCCAGTTGGGGCCGGGAGCCGTGAACTCGCACATGTTGCTGGCCGACGCACTGGGCCGGTTGAACCGGGACAAAGATGCCGAGGCCGAGTGGCAGGCGGCGCTGAAGATCGAGCCGGGATCGAAGCAGGCGCTCGACGGCCTGGCGAGCAGCCTGATGGCGCAGGGCGAACCGGAGAAGGTCATCACACTGCTTTCAAACGCGAAGCGAGACGAATCGCTGGCTATCGACCTGAGCCAGGCCTATCACAAGATGGGCCAGTTTGACGACGAAGAGCAGGTACTGCGCGAGGCACTTAGGTCCGATCCCGAATCGGACCGGCTGACTGCGGGGCTGGTTTCGCACTGGATTGACACTTCGCACTTCGAGGCGGCCACCGAGCTCTCTGAAAAAATTGCGAAGCAAAAGCCCAACGACCTTGAAGCGCAGCGAATCCTGTTTCGAACGCTGGTGATTACCGGTGAGAACGATCGCGCGGCGGCGCTGGGCAAGCGGCTGCTCGCGGCCGAACCGCGCGACGAGGATCTGCTGAACCTGAATGGGCTGCTCGAATACAAGGCCGGCAATCTGGACGCGGCGCGCAAGCACCTTGAAGATGCGGTTGCGCTCAAGCCGGACGACTACAATCCGCGCGTGAATTTGGGGCTGGTGATCGCGCAAAGCGAGGATCCGGCAGGGGCGGAGCAGCAGCTTGAGATCGCGATCCGGCTGGGCGCCGATTCGCCTCAGGTGTATTTTGCCTTGTCGAAGGCGCTGCGCGCGCAGGGCAAGATGGCCGAGGCACAGCAGGAGCTCGCGATCTTTCAACAGAAACAGAAGGCTGAGTCGGATCACGCAACGGCGGTTTTGAAGTCAACCGAAGCGGCCCAGTCATTGAAGGCTGGCGACAAGCAGAAGGCCGCGGACCTTTACCGCGAGGCGTGTGTCGCAGCGCCAACCGATGCGGGACTGGCCTACAAACTGGCGATGGTTCTTGAAGGTCTTGGCGATGCGGCCGGGGAAAGGGCAGCGCTGGAGGCGTCGATCAAGGCTAATCCCCGCTTTGCGCTGGCCCAGTACCAGCTTGGCTATATGGATTTCAGAGCTGGCGATAACACGGCGGCTGAGCAGCATTTTCGCGCCACGGTTGAGGTTGTGCCGGATAACGCGCAAGCCTGGCTTTCGCTGGCGGCCACGTTGGCGACGGAGCAGCGCATCCCGGAAGCGCGTGAGGCCGTTGCCAATGCATTGAAGGCCGATCCGAAGAATGCGGGCGCGCAGGATTTGAGCAGGAAGCTGGGCGAGCAGCAGTAGGTTGCGGCTGGTAATTTTCTAGACCTTAAAATCGGCACATGAGGCGCCCATTGGCTGAGAGACCGCATGAGTAAGGGCGAATGCTGGACACGTAGACGACTGTTGCAGGTTGCGCCCGCGGCCATCACCCCGGCGTTGCTGCCAGGCGCGTTGAAAGCGGCACTCACCGCTCCAACCAACCTTCCAACCGCAGCAGAGAAAACAACGCCGTTTTCAAAGTTCGTCGACGTGGCGCGCGAAGCGGGCCTCACTCATCCATTCATTTACGGCGAGCCTGACAGCTTTACCTACATCGTTGAATCAATGGCGACTGGGGTTGCCTTTTTCGACTACGACAACGACGGCTGGATGGACATTTTCATCCTTGGCGGGCGCACATTGGCCGGTGTGCCTCCCGGCGCGGGCAACCGGCTCTACAAAAACAATCGCGATGGCACGTTTACCGATGTCACGGCGAAGTCCGGGCTCGCTGATCCCGGTTGGGCCCAGGGCGTGTGCGTGGGCGACTACAACAACGATGGATGGGAAGATCTTTTTCTCACTTACTACGGGCAGAACCGGCTCTATCGCAACAACGGTGATGGCACGTTTATCAATGTGACCGCGCGGGCGGGTTTGTTGCACCCGAAGACGCGCTACTCCACCGGCTGCACATTTGTTGAGACGCGGCGCAACGGTCTGCTCGATCTGTTTGTATCGAACTATCTCGAGATCGACCTGGAGAACGCACCCAAGCCATCGATGGCCGTACCCAACTGCAATTACGAGGGCGTGGCCACGATGTGCGGGCCCGAGGGATTGCCCAAGGCGCAGCAGTATTTCTATCGCAACAATGGCGACGGCACGTTTACCGATGTTTCGGAAGATGCGGGAATTGCCAAGCTGCGCAGCTCGTATGGGCTGACGGCAACCAGCTTCGATGCCGATGAGGATGGCTGGCCCGACATTTTTGTGGCCTGCGATATGACCCCCTCGCTGCTCTTGATGAACAACCACGACGGCACGTTTCGCGAAGAGGCGCTGGTGCGGGGCATCGCGCTGAGCGGCGATGGCCGGCAGATGGGCGGCATGGGCGTGGGCCTGGGCGACTACAACCTCGACGGCCACACCAACGTGGTGAAGACGCATTTTTACAACCAGGCCACGGGACTTTACCGCAACGACGGGAAGGGCAACTTTGACGATGTGACGACCGAAGCCGGCCTGAACCACGAAACCCGCTTTGTAAACTTCGGCGTCGGCATTGTCGATCTCGATAACGACGGCCATCCCGACATTCTGCTGGCGTCGGGCTCGGTATATCCAGAAGTCGCGAAGGTGTCCCCGCGGTTTCCTGCTCGCAGTCCCCGGCTGCTCTTTCGCAACAAGGGCAACGGCACATTTATGCAGATGGGCGAGGAAGCCGGGCCGGCAATCAACGCTCCGCACATGAGCCGGGGCGTGGCTTTCGGCGATTTCGACAACGACGGCGACATCGATGTGCTGATTATGAACGTGGACGAACCGCCATCATTGCTCCGTAACGACGCGCCGCCGGGCAACAACTGGCTCAAGATTCGCCTCGAAGGAACGAAGAGCAATCGCAGCGCAATCGGGGCGCGCGTGGTGGTGCGGTATGGCGGCAAGGTGCAGGTGCAGGAGGTGACGAGCGGCTGCAGCTTCTTTTCGTCGAACGACCCGCGGCTGCACTTCGGGCTGGGCGCGGCGG
>JASHVU010000699.1 GCA_030044455.1 Acidobacteriaceae bacterium
TGCGGCTGCCCGTGCGCGGCCGAGGGAGGTCTGTATGCAGGCTCAACATCATCCGCTCGAACCCTTCTTTCAGCAGGCGGTCCGCAACAGCTACGACGGCAAGCTCGGACTCAACGATCCTGATGTGACCAACTACGTTGCGCACATGCTGTGCGAGTTCTCTGAGGCTGAAAACCTATACAAGGTGCGCGACGAGATGGGACGGCCCATCGAAGAGCTGGAAGAGATGATGCTTGCTTCCGACCCCGTTCACGGCACCGCTGCATCGTTCGATGAGGAGCGTGCGCTGCGCAAGCATATTGGCGACTATGCGCTGTTTGTCGCCGGCATGTATCCCGAGGCGATGGGCTCGAGCCGCCGCCTGCGTCACCACTTTCCTACGCTCAGCGATCTCATCCGCGTCGGCAAGGAGAGCTACTTTATCGTCAGCCAATTCAATCTTTTCGAGTATAAGCAGGAAGCGCCGCTGTTTGCGCGGCTCAGCGACCGCTTTGAGCGCTGCATCCTGGGACTCACGCTGGTGCGCGAAGAACTGACGCCGCGTAAACCGGAGCTGCCGCCGCAGATAAACTGACACTCGATCTCGCCCGCCGCGCATCCAACGTGATATTCAGAGTGTGCTCGTTGAGACGGGATTGGATGAGGTGTGCGAATGGGCGATTGGGTGAAGTTGCGCGCGGCCGACGGCCAGGAACTGAGTGCTTGGGAGGCTCGGCCGGAAGGCGAACCGATCGCCGGCCTGGTGGTGGTGCAGGAGATCTTCGGCGTGAATGCGCATATCCGGTCGGTGACGGACGGTTGGGCGCGCGATGGTTTTCTGGCGGTGGCGCCGGCGCTGTTCGACCGTATTGAACCCGGAGTGGACCTTACCTACGAAGGTGCGGACATGCAGCGGGCGGTGAGCTTTATTCCCAGGCTCGATGTGGAGAAGGCACTGCTCGATACCAGGGCCGCGATGGATTACGCGGCCAGCGCGACGAGCAAAAAAGTTGGAGTGATTGGCTACTGCTTTGGCGGAACGATTGCGTGGCTCGCCGCCACGCGGCTGGGCGCCCGGGTGGCCGTTGGCTACTATGGTGGCCGGATTGCGAATTACGCGAGCGAGAATCCTGCGTGCCCGGTGATGCTCCATTTTGGAAGGCAGGACGCGCACATTCCGGCTGAAGAGGTGGACAGGGTGAAATCGGCCCACCCCGGGGTTGAAGTTTACTGGTACGACGCCGGTCATGGCTTCAACTGCGATGCGCGCAGCGCCTACAACGCCGCAGCGGCCAGAGAAGCGCGACAGCGATCGGTCGAGTTCTTAAAGCAGTGGACAGAGAACAGCGATCAGTGATGAGAGCACCTTCGAGGAAAAACCATACAGGCCAACTCTTAACTGGCTCTTTTGACAACTGAACGCTGACCACCGTGTTTACTCCGACCACACGGCCAGGACGTTTCCGACGCTATCGTCAAAGTGGAAGCGCTTGCCGCCGGGGAAATCGAAGGTGGGAACAACAATGCTGCCGCCGGCCGCGATAATCGCGTCTTGTGTCGCTTGAAGGTCGCTCGAGTAGAGAACGACGAGCGGCGCAGTTTTGGGCTGTGGATCGTGCGCATCGGCTTTATAAAAGCCGCCGTTAATGCCGGCTGTGTTGATATCGAAACTGCTGTAGTCGGGACCGTAGTCTAAAAAGCTCCATCCAAAGACGGTCTCGTAAAACAACTTGGCCTTCGCAACGTCGGTGGCTGCGAATTCAATGTAGTTGATGGTGTCTTGCACTTCTGCCATGGCTCAATCTCCTTTGCGGTTGTGTGCGTGGAGTCAAGGGATCGGTGATTGTGCGTCAAAGCGCAGGCACACCTTCCCGGTGTGCTCTTGAACGCCTCCATCCGCAATCCCTCAAGAGCCGGGGTAAGGCAGGTAGAACCCGCTGACTTCTGAATTTAGCGCGGGCTGCCGAGGTACGAGATCAAATTAGCAGAAAGCCGCCACGGGGGCCAATAAATTTTGACAGTGGGGTGCCCCAGGTCTCGTTTTTGAGACCTGGGAGACCGCAATACTGCGCAGTCGGCGTTACGGCATTTTCTGAGTTACCACTTGCTTTCCAGCCCTCCCTGAGGTCGCCGCTCCCTGGTGGTCGCGTCGACTCGGCTCCCCGGTTCCGGGATATCGCAACTCAGAAAATGCGTTAGTCACCGAGCGGCACCACGAACCCGCCCATGATGGTTCGCGGCGGCATGGTCACGCCCACAATCTGTTGATACCCGGTGTTGCTTAAGTTGGTGAGACGCAGATAAGGGCGCAGCTTCCACCGGTCGCGCGTTACCGTTGCATTCCACACCGGGTAGGCATTGGCGTTAAAGGGCGTGTTACCTGGCTGCTGGTAAGGGCGCGCCACGGCAACCTCGTTGGTGAACGCAACACCGTACTTCAAAGTCGCAGTCCAGCTGGCATGCACATTCACCACCGGATAGTTGAGCGCGTACTCCGAGCGAATGCCGGGGAGCGGGCTCTGCGCTCCGAACAGCTGAGTCCAGCCAAAGTGAATCGACTGTGAGGTGCGCGGAATCCAGGTAACACGCCCTTCAACCCCCGAGAAGTGCAATCCATTCAGGTTGGTTGCGCACCAGGTGTCCGCGGCTTGGGCGCCGCTTATCTCGCACGATGCAGGCAGATAAGGATTGGGCACAACGGCTGCGCGAATGTAGTCAATCGTGTCGTGCTGGCGCGAATAGAATCCTGTTGCGGAAACCGTAACGCGATTCGACGGCGCCCAATCTGCGCCTCCGTTGCCTGACCACGCCGACTCGGGCTTGAGATTCGGATTACCCAGCGTGGCAGGGTCGGCGTAGTAGAGATCGGTGTATGTGGGAATGCGGAATCCGTAGCCGCCGCTGGCGCGCAGCTTGAGCGCATTGGCCAAACGCAGGCTGCCGGCCAGCTGCGGCGAAAACACTTCCTTGCCTCCGCCGGAGAAGACCTCCTCGCGTGCGCCGGCCGAAAGATTCCAGCGACGGGCCGGCGGGTTCCAGTCGAAGTCTACATAGCCCGCACCGCGATTGCGTGCGTGAATGCCCAGCGCATACGAATTAACGCCGCCCGAGAAGTTAAAGCTGCGAATCGAGTC
>JASHVU010000067.1 GCA_030044455.1 Acidobacteriaceae bacterium
CCGCCTCTAGCCCATCCACCAACAGCGCAAAATCGATCTTCTCGCCGGTAGTTCCATAACGAGCGGTGTCGCGCTCCAATGCCGAGACGTGGTCGTCAAAAACCTGCTTGGACTCCCATAGCAGTCTTCCAATCAGCGTTGACTTGCCGTCATCGACACTGCCACAGGTGATAAACCGTAGAATATCCTCCATTAGAAATAGCCCTCTTGTTTTTTTCGCTCCATCGAAGCAGGCTGGTCGTAGTCGATGAGCCTGCCCTCGCGCTCAGATGTACGAGCCGCGAGGGTCTCACGAACGATATCCTGAACGGTGGTTGCAGTGCTCTCCACGGCTGCAGTGAGTGGATAGCATCCAAGCGTCCGGAAACGAACCATGCGCATCTGGGGAACCTCGCCGGGAAGCAACGGGAATCGGTCGTCGTCGACCATGAGCCACTGCCCCGATCGCCTCACAACCGGTCTCTCCGCCGCGTAGTAGAGCGATACAATCGGTATTTCTTCTTGTTCGATGTAGCTCCAGATATCGGACTCGGTCCAGTTCGAGAGCGGGAATACTCGAATCGTTTCCCCAGGATTGAGCCGCGTGTTGTACAGGTTCCACAGCTCCGGCCGCTGTAGTTTCGGGTCCCACCGATGCCCGGGAGAACGAAACGAGAAGATTCTCTCCTTGGCTCGCGACTTTTCTTCGTCCCTTCTTGCGCCGCCGATAATCATGTCAAAGGCGCCTTCGTCCAACGCCTGCTTTAGAGCCTCGGTCTTCATGAGGGTGGTGTATCGATCGGAGTCGCAGGTAAATGGACTGATCCCCTCCGCGATCCTCTGGTGATTGGTCTTCACAATCAGCTTCATGCCGGTCTCGCGAGCAATCTTGTCGCGAAACGCAATCATCTCTCTGAACTTCCAGGTTGTGTCCACATGAAGCAATGGAAATGGAGGTGATGCAGGCCAGAATGCCTTCCGCGCCAGGTGCAGCATCACCGAAGAATCTTTGCCGATTGAGTACATCATCACCGGCTTTTCGGCCAAAGCAATGGCTTCGCGAATGATCTCGATCGATTCGGCCTCAAGACTGGCCAAGTAGCTGCTCATTAAGTTATCCCTATGTGGTTGGAGTTGGAACCCCAGGCCGAGTTGGGTCTGAGGGCATGCGATTAAGGCGCTCATACTGACGCTTAATGAATGAAGACGGATTGATTGATGGCATGTGTTGAACTTGCTGAGGCAGACATGATTGAAAACAACATTGTGTGGCTTGACCGATCACGCTGGTGTGCCGCCCAAGAAATCAGGCGCAATCGCCAACGCACTTGCAGCTTCATGCGATCGCACTCCGAGGCATAGAGGAGTGGATCGTCGTGGAGCTCAAGTGAACCTTTCTATGCACTGGCGCGACAGTTGAATACGGAGTTGATCAGACCCGAGCAACGGCTTCTTTAGTCTCCTCGCGGTAGGCCTTCAACCGGGCGTCGATCCAGGGATAGGTCTTGGAAAGCCCGTCGTAAAGACTTTGCGACGGCGCCCAGCCAAGTTCCTTCCGGATGAGCTTGTTGTCGGAGTTCCGACCGCGCACCCCCATAGGGCCGGAGATGTGCTTGATGGAGAGTTTTTTGCCGGCAATTTTCATGATCATTTCCGCCATCTGATTGATGGTGACCATTTCTTCAGAACCAATGTTGACCGGCCCAGGACAGTCACTTTGCACCAGGCGTCGAACTGCCTCAATACACTCGTCGATGTAGAGGAACGAGCGCGTCTGCAGCCCGTCGCCCCAAATCTCGATTTCGCCGCCATCTTGCTGTTCGGCGACCTTGCGGCAGAGTGCGGCGGGCGCTTTTTCTCTCCCGCCGCGCCAGGTACCCTCGATCCCGAAGATGTTGTGGAATCTTGCCACGCGGACCTTGAGACCGAAGTTCCGCGAGAAAGCGAAATAGAGCCGTTCGCTGAAGAGTTTCTCCCACCCGTACTCGCTGTCAGGCGCAGCGGGGTATGCGGTTCCCTCGGCGCACTTCGGATTCTGGGGGTCTTCCTGGTTGTAAGCGGGATACATGCAGGCTGAGGATGAGTAGAAGATCTTACCCACCTTCCGTTGCACGGCGAAATCAGCGGCATGCAGATTAATCATCGCTGAGTTGTGCATAACATGGGCGTCGTGGTCGCCTGTAAAGATGTAACCCGCGCCGCCCATGTCGGCGGCAAATTGATACACCTCATTCGTGTCTTCGTCCAGGACTGCTTCCCAACTCTCGCGCAGCCGAAGGTCTGCAATTACAAAATCGTTGGCTGCAGACAATCCGAACTCAGGATTTTTCAGGTCTACGCCCCTAACCCAGTAGCCCTCCGACCGAAGGCGTCGAACCATATGGCTCCCAATAAATCCCCCAGCGCCGCATACCAACGCTCTCTTCCCTTCCATTTATTTCTCCTTTCATCAGGCGCCGTCCCGATGGACGGCCATTTGTCCGCACATCCATGGCCCGACAGCCTTCCATGTGGTGAGTTATACGGATGATTCTTGCAATCCATACCGCGCCGGGTCACTTTGCGCGGTCACAAGGACGTCGTTTCCAATCGCCGCTCTTTTCGCAGCAATACCTTCAGCACTTTGGCGCAAGGCCCAGCTCCGCGTACAACTATCCAATGTGGAGCAGTCGTGGTCACGGAAACCGCCCGGCTATGCCGGTCTTTTGGGAACTCCTGTCAT
>JASHVU010000700.1 GCA_030044455.1 Acidobacteriaceae bacterium
CTCGGGAACCTCGACCCCGCTCATCTTGGGGTGATCGCACGGACTTCGGTGATGCACTATAAGTTCTCGCAGGAATCGATTCCCCAGATCGGCAAGGAATTGGGGGTGCAGTACGTGATCGAGGGCAGCGTGCGCCGGGATTCAGAGCGGGTTCGGATTACCGCGCAGCTGATCCAGGTGAAGGACCAGAGCCACGTCTGGGCAAGGGAATACGATCGCGATCTCGGGCACCTGCTTGAATTGCAAGCGGAGATCGCCCGCGAAGTCGCCAACGAAATCGAATTGAGCCTGGACGGTCGGGGACGGATCGAGGCTGCGCAGGAAGCCGCTCAACGCCCGCCAGGAACGAAGTCGTATGAAGCCTACGACCTTTATCTGAAAGGTCGTTATTTCTGGAATAAAAGGACGGTGGAGGGATTCCGCCAGGCAGCCGATTACTTTCAGCAGGCGATCGATAAGGACCCGAATTACGCGCAGGCTTATGCCGGGTTGGCCGACACGTTCAGCCTCATGAGTACATGGTACATGGGTCCGCAGAACGAACTCATGCCCAAGGCGCGCGCTGCGGCATTGCGGGCGCTCGAACTCGACGAGGGTCTTGCCGAGGCTCACGCCTCGCTCGCCCTCATCGAAGAAAATTACGATTTCGACTGGCCGGGCGCGGAAAAGGAATTCCGGCGCGCGATTCAACTCAACCCGCAGTACGCAACCGCGCATCAGTGGTATGCGGAGTTCCTCTCCTGGCAAGGGCGATTCGATGAGGCGTTTCAAGAGAGTTCGCAGGCCCGGCAGCTCGATCCTTTGTCGTTGATTATCGCCACCGATCATGCATCCATCCTTTATTATTCGCGCCAATATAAGAACGCAATCGAGCAATACCGCTCCGTGCTCGAACTGGACCCGACTTACGGCCATGCACGAGGCTTGATGATTCCTCCGCTTCTGCAATTGGGAAAGTTCGACGAGGCGATCGTCGAAATCAACCGCTGGGCGGCCCGCGGAGAGGAGCCTTGGCTGTGGGCATGGGAGGCGGCTGTTTACTCGCGCTCGGGCCGCGCCGCGGACGCGCGCCTGGCCCTCGCGAAACTCGAGCACGTTGCCGGTTCGCGGCCAGATCGATACGCATTGCTGTTGGTGGCTTATTCGGGCACAGGCCAAAAGGAACGAATCCTCGAACTGCTCGAGCGAGCTTATGCCGACCAGTCGAATGTGATCGTGGAAATCAAAGTCGACCCGATGTACGACCCGATTCGAACCGATCCAAGGTTTCAGGCTTTCCTGCGAAAGGTTCGACTGGATCGATAGCGTAGTGATCGTAGCGCCGCGCCCCAGTTTTGAAAGGGCAAGGATTCATCCTTGCCATCAAACTCCATAAAAAACAGCCGGGTTTTAACCCCTGAGAGTCGCTTCCGAGCTTTGTCTTGGCGATCATTCGACCCACCCGACGCAAACCTGCCCGACGGCCAAAGAACCCGCCTCTGGGTTGGCGCAACCGGCGCGTGATTCCGGGTCGTCCCCACCAACGACGTCGTCTTTGCAGGAATGAGCCAGCGCATGACCAGCCCCGGCAATTACAACCTGCTTTACCGCACCCACGCGGCGGTGTACGTGGCTCTCGTCGATCCGTCGAAATAGATTCGCATTTGCGCCCGTCCGCATAGAGCGATGAAAAGTTAAGGGCAATCCTCGCCGGCATTCCGGTACGAATCTGCCCTCGACGAGCGCATTGGCGATTGGGCGACCTTTGAGAACTGGATACCGGCCGGCAGGTGACGGGGAAAGCGCTTCTCCTCAGTTTGGTACCATTCTGAGAAGCTGTCAGTAGAACGAAGTTCACCAACGGGAAACCATTCCGCTTCCCGGTCCTTTGTCCTGCGTTATGCAGCGTTTTAGAAAATAGCGTGGGGTAGTTGCCGTCGTGCCAAGTCGTCGCTCTCTGTTGGTCCTAACCCAACAATGAAGACCTGTTGTTGGGGACCGCTGGGTAGGTCGCGCCGACCCGGCTTCGCGGACTCGCCCTGCAGCATTTCCTAAAACACGAAAGGTTTCGCGCACCCTCAATAGCCTGTAACCCGGTGTAAGCCGATTTCTGACGTCTGTTGTTTGAGGGCTGTATTCTCCAACTCAACTAACTCTGTTCAAACCTGACCATGCACTGAAGGATTAAAGAAGATCATTTTGCCCAACCGTTCAACCGCAACGGGAAGGAACGGCATGAACATAAAAACGATCAAGAGAGTTTTCTATATCGGCATTGCTCATTGAGGCACTCGTCTCTATGGTGGTATTCGCAGCCGGGAAAAGGATCGCATGAAGCGGAGAGATTTTGTACGGCTCGGATGGGCCACCATGATCGCAACCGGGGCAGGCAAGCTGCCGCCCGCGCTTGGGCAACTGGTTCCCGCGCCGCCACAGCCTGCCATGATGGCGCCGTCGAAACCAAAAGCTATCCCGCGCGCGGCCGATTTCACCCTCGAAATCGCACCCATGCTCGTCGAGCTGGCGCCTCAGGTAGTCATCAGCACCATCGGCTACAGCAATCAGGTCCCCGGTCCGCTGCTGCGGGTGCGCGAGGGCCAACACGTCACCGTCGAGGTTGTCAACGACACCGACGTTCCGGAATACGTGCATTGGCATGGCCTGTTCGTTCCCTCTGAAATGGATGGAGCCGAGGAAGAAGGCACGCCGCCGGTGCCGCCGCATGGCCGGCGCCGCTATCAATTCGTGGCCAACCCTGCGGGCTCGCGGTGGTACCACTCGCACGCCATGGCTATGCTTGATCTGCATCGCGGCACATA
>JASHVU010000701.1 GCA_030044455.1 Acidobacteriaceae bacterium
AGCAATTTTGGCGGAATCTTTTGCCGCTCACTGGGCAAGGTTGAATTTGCAAAAGTACATCCAAAAGAACGTAATCTGTCCCTGTCTGGCCGTTTTCCTTTTGAGTTTTACGCTTCTCAATGGCCCGGAAACCCAGGGGCAGACTGCGCCGCAGGCTGCTGCGCCCACCGCGAGCTCGTTCCAGGGCAGCGTGGTGAAGGGGAACGCTTCCGCTGAAGCCATCGGGCTCTCGCTCGACGATGCAATCCAGCGTGGTTTGACGGCGAACCTGGGAATCATCCTAAGCCAAAACCAGACATCTGCGGCACGGGCCGAACGGTTGAGCCAGCTGCAGTCATTGCTGCCGACGGTGGATTTCGCAGCCAAGGAAACGGTGAGCCAGGTCGATCTTCCTGCCGAAGGCCTGCGTCTGCCCCATTTCCCCACCATCATCGGGCCGTTCGGTTACACCGATGTCCGGGCATCGCTGAGCTGGTCGCTGGTCGATCTCTCTTCGCTGAGAGATTATCTGGCAGCTCGGCACAACTTTCGGGCGGCCGAGCTTACGGCCCAGGACGCGCAAGACCTGGTGGTTTTGACGGTGGGCAATGCCTACCTGCTGGTGCTGGCCGATGAAACTGAGGTTGAGAGCGTCGAGGCGCAGGTAGCCACTTCGCAGGTTTCACTCAATCAGGCCATCGCCAACCACCAGGCCGGCACGGCTCCCAAGCTGGATGAACTGCGGGCGCGCGTGGACTATCAGCAGCAGGAACAGCAGTTGATCGCTGTGCAGACGGCGCTCGAGAAAGACAAGCTGGCGCTGGCGCGCACCATCGGCCTTCCGCTTGAGCAGAAGTTCACTCTCACTGAAAAGGCGCCGTACGCGGCATTCGACCAGGTGGATGTGGGTGCGTTGATCGCGCAGGCTCAGGCCAACCGCAAAGATCTGGCCGCGCTGGTTGAACAGGCGGCAGCGGCGGTCGAGGAGCGCAAGGCAGCCACCGACGAGCGCCTGCCGACGCTCAAGGCCGATGCGGATTACGGCGACATCGGCACCACGCTGTCGCACTCGCATGGCACGGTGGATGCGACGGGAACGGTGAGTTTTCCGGTGTTCAAGGAGTTTGGCCTGCGCGGCGACGCCGAGCAGGCGCAGGCGCAGCTGGATACGGCCGAGGCTCAAGTGAGCGACAGGAAGGCACAGATCGACGCCGATGTGCGCGACGCGCTGCTCGATATTGAGGCCGCGCAGAAGCAGGTTGAAGTGGCGCGCTCCAGTGTCGACCTGGCCAATGAAGCTTTGAGCGAGGCGCAGCAGCGCTACGCCAACGGCGTCAGCGACAACCTGGCCGTGAGCCAGGCGCAGCAATCGGTGGCTCAGGCGAATGCGCAATACGTCGCCAGCCTTTACCGGCACAACGTGGCCAAGCTCAGCCTGGCCCGTGCGCTGGGGGCCGGCGAGAACTACAGGAAGTATGTGAAGCAGACCCAGTAGCAGGTGCACGGCGCCAGGCGAGCGCGCATGTTTTTCTTCGGGGCCCCGGCCTTTTGACGATTGATGACTGGATTTGCAATGGGAGGGAAGTAACGTGGCGGAGACGAATCGAGCAGCGGCGCAAGCCGAACCGGTAGAGGAGACTGAGGTCACGCCGGCGCCAAAACGCCGCAGGGGCTTTGTCATCGTGGTGGTGATCCTGCTTGTGCTCGTGGGAGTGGGGCTGTGGTGGCGCTCCACCTACAGCGAAGACACGGACGATGCCCAGGTGAACGGCCACCTCATCCAGGTGAGCGCGCGCATCTCGGGACAGGTCTTGAAGGTCGACGTCGAAGAGAACCAGCAGGTGAAGAAGGGCGACGTGATTGCCGAGCTCGACCCCAGCGACTACCAGGTCGCGGTTGAGAACGCGCAGGCGGCTCTCGACAGCGCGCGGGCTTTCGCTCAGGCTGCACAGGTGAACGTGCCCCTCACCGAGATCAACACGGGAAGCAATCTAAACGCCGCCAATGCCGATGTCAGCGGCTCCCACGCCTCAGTGCTGCAGGCCCAGAAGCAGCTGGCCGCGGCCGATGCGCGCGTAGCGCAGGCCATTGCCAACAATACCAAGGCCCAGGCTGACCTGAAGCGCTATACGCCGCTGGTTGAGAAGGATGTGATCAGCAAACTGCAGTACGACGCTGCGGTGGCCGCCGCGCAGTCAACCGCCGCGGCGCTGGCCGACGCCGAAGCCAGCGACGAGGCCGCGCGGGACGGCATTCGCGTGGCCACCGAGCGCGAGAAGCAGGCCGAGGCCTCGCAGAAATACGCGCTGACCGGCCCGCAGCAGGTTGCGGTGTTTAATGCCCGCTACAAGCAGGCGCAGGCGCAGGTGGAGCAGGCGCAGGCCCAGCTCGACCAGGCCAAACTGAACCTGAGCTACACCACAATCGTTGCGCCCGAAGACGGAATCATCACTCGCAAGAGCGTCGAGATCAATCAGAATGTTTCGCCGGGGCAAAACCTGCTTACGCTGGTCTCACTCGAGGATTTATGGATCACGGCGAACTTCAAAGAGACCCAGCTCAGGCACATGGTGGCTGGACAAAAGGTCCAGATCCACGTGGACTCGACCGGCAAGGATTATAGCGGCAAAGTCACGCAGATTGGCGGCGCCACCGGCTCAGTGCTCTCGCTCTTCCCACCTGAGAACGCGACCGGAAACTATGTAAAAGTCGTGCAGCGCGTGCCCGTGCGCATCGACTTTACCGACCTTGCCAAAGAGGATCCGAACCACGAGCTGCGCCCGGGACTCTCGGTGGAACCGAAGGTGAGGGTGAAGTAAGAATCAGCTTCCAGGTATCAGCATTTAGCTCCTTATTTCCAGTTCTTCGATCTCGTCGCAGAGCTGGAAATGTTTCCGGCAGTATGTTGAGCATGTCACCAACGACGCGCTACTGCATTTCCTTGAACCATGTACATCCCAGCTTTTCTCCCATGGAACAACCTCTGCCGAAATACTGTTTGGCTTTCCCAGGGTCAATTGTTTGCCCGTGCTCACCGAATCGGTAGTTGAGTCCTAAATCGTTGCATGCCGAAGCGCTTCCTTTGTCGCAGGCTTTATTCAGGAGGGCCATCGCGCGAGGATAATCCGCGGCCAGTCCGCTGCCTCCTGGTGCTTCATAAAGGCTGCCGAGATCGAAGCATCCATTAGCGCTGCCTCCATCGCAAGCTTTGGTATAGAGCGCGATCGCCCGAGTAAAATCCTGCGCAACACCCGGGTCGGATTGATAAATCTCACCGAGGTTGTCGCAGGCTTCTGCAGATCCTGCATCGCAGGCCTGGCTGAATAGGGTCCTTGCCTCGGAATAGCGATGCAGACTGTTGAGCGCCACGGCCTGTCGTTCGATTGCGGCTGCATCGGGCCTGGCGGCAGGCTGCGGGGAATCGTGCCCGGGCGGTGGCGAGGGCTGCACTTCGTGAATCGATTGCGGAGGTGGGTTTTGCGGCTGAGTTGACGGCTTCGGCGTGAACAACAGGCGCGGAGCAAACGCAACGGCCAAAAGCACCACCACCGCCGAAACCCAGGCCCAACTCGGCACACGTCTTGCCGGCTTTTCACTTGCCTTAGGCCGACTGGCCTGCCGAGTCTCCACCACTGTCGGCGAAATCGAAGCGGCTGGCGGAATGTGCACCACCCCATCCAGCAGCACTAGCAGCTCTGCTACGTCTTTTGGGCGTTGCTCACGATCCTTGGCCAGCAACCCCAACACGAGCGCGTCCAGTCCCTTCCAGTTGGCGAGTTCCGGCCGCAGTGCACTCGGCTGCTGCGGCGCTTTATTCGCGTGTTGCTGAGCCCAGCCAAAAAAGTCTTCGGCCTCAAAGGGCGTTTGCCCGGTCAGCATCTCGAAGAGCACGCAGCCCAGCGCGTAGAGGTCTGCGCGGCCGTCCAGCTCTGGGGCGCGCATGCCTCGCCATTGCTCCGGTGCCGCGTACGCCATTGTCATCGGCGTCGCGCCAGTTCTCGTATGCGCCGTACTGCTCTCCTTCACTGCCGCAATCCCAAAGTCGGCGATCTTGGGAACCAGGTGATCGCCCTCGCGCGCAATCAATATGTTTTCGGGCTTGATGTCGCGGTGGACCATCCCTTTAGCGTGGGCCGCGCCCAATCCCTCCGCCACCCCGCGCGTGATGGCCAGCGCCATCTCCACGTCGAAGGGTTTAGGCGCCCTGTTGAGGAAATCTCTCAAGTCCGGTCCATCGACATACTCCATCGACAGGAACAGGCTTCCGTCTTCGGCTGGTTCCAAAGTGCCCGCGTCGATGACATTTTTGTGCCTTGCCAATCTGAGCGTCCGCGCCTCGCGCAAAAACCTCGCCTTCAATCCCTCGTCGTTGCTCAATTCCGGCGAAAGGAATTTGAGTGCCACCGGCTCGTCCAGCAGGATGTGGCGAGCGAGATACACAGATCCCATGCCGCCCTGGCCCAGCTTGCGAACAATCCGGTAGGTCTTGTGGATCACCATTCCCGGCTTGAGATCGCGAATCTCATTCAACAGAACGCCGTGTATGGGGCATGTGGTCAGGTGGTCGGCGTATCCGGACTCGCACTGTGGGCAAGTTTTCACGCGCTGGCCTCAAGGGAACGGGAGAAGCGGAGGTAGAAGCATTGTGCCAGCGCGACTTGGGCGGCGGCAAGATTCAATTGCAACGGCCCTGTCGCGTGCCGACGATTTAAAGTGTATGGAGCGCATCCATGAAAGACTCCATCTACGTTTCGAAGGAGAACTACCTCAAGGCCATTCTGGAGGCGCAGGCTGAAGGCCGCGAAGTGATTCCCGCCCTTCTGGCGCATTGGCTCGAGGTCTCGCCGCCGGCCGTGACCATGGCGCTCAAGCGACTCAAGCGCGATGGTTTTGTCGAGGTGGGCGAGGACGGGATCGTGCGCCTTACCGATTCCGGCCGCGAAACGGCTTACCACACGGCGCTGCGCCACCACCTGATCGAGCGCATGCTGAGCGAAGTCTTCGGTATGGAATGGCACGAGATCCACGAAGAAGCTGAGAGGCTGGAGCACGCGGTTTCGCCTGCCTTTGAAGCCAAGCTGCGCGAGAAACTGGGCGAGGGCGGCGCCTGCCCTCATGGCAACGCCGTGTTGCCGGTGCGGCCCGAGGAACGCAAGCGTCGCGGTGAAACGCCGCTGTCTGAAGCTCAAGAGGGCCACTCGTACACTGTGGCCAGCCTGCAGGAGCGCGACACCAGGTTGCTTCTCTTCCTGCACCGCGCCGGCATCGGCCCAGGCACCCGGCTCAAGGTCCTCAGCCAGAATTACGACCAGACCGTCTCGATTGAGCTCAAATCTGGGAATTCAATTCTTGGCCGGCCTGCGGCCGAGGCGGTCTGGCTTAAGACTGGCGAGTAATCGAACCCCATCCCCCAAAACCCCTCGAAAAACACGGAAATGGCAAAATTGGCGGGTGCGTTTTGTCTTTGCGCCACGAAAGTGATGCGTATCACACGAAAAGGGAAGCGGCGTGGCTCGTTGGTTGTAATATTAAATAATAAATTTACTTAACCACGGTTAACAAGTTGTGGCATACTGTTGTTGAGGGAGTTCAACGCCCTTCCCCTGAAACTGCCTATGTCGACCGACGCCATTGCCCAGGTGCTTTCCGCTCAGCCCTCGCTGCCCGAGGTGCATTCGAGCGTGCGGGTGTCGCACTCGCGGCTCTACTGGCGCCGCATTCTGGGTTTTCTGGGGCCCGGCTTTCTCATCTCTGTGGGTTACATGGACCCCGGCAACTGGGCCACCGACATTGCCGGCGGATCCCGCTTCGGCTATACGCTGCTCTTCGTCATTATGGCTTCGAACCTGATGGCCATCCTGCTGCAGAGCCTGTCGCTCAAATTGGGCGTAGCCACGGAGCGCGACCTGGCCCAGCTTTGCCGCGAGCGGTATGGCGCGAAAACCAGCTTTGCGCTTTGGATACTGGCCGAGGTTGCGATTGCCGCCTGCGACCTGGCTGAGGTTATCGGCTCGGCCATCGCGCTCGAACTTCTGTTTCACATACCGCTCTTCTACGGCGTTCTGATTACCGGGCTCGACGTGCTGCTCATCCTGCTTTTGCAGCGCTGGGGGTTCCGCTATGTTGAAACGCTGGTGATTGTGCTCATCGGCACCATCATCGTGATGTTCGGCGTGCAGATGTTCTTCTCGCGGCCCGACTACCTCCCGGTCCTGCGCTGCATGTTCGTCCCGTCCGCCTCCATCGTCATCAACCCCGGCATGCTCTACATCGCCATCGGCATTCTGGGCGCGACGGTGATGCCGCACAACCTTTACCTGCACTCCTCCATCGTGCAGAGCCGCAACTACAAGCGCACGGCTGAGGGCAAGCGCGAAGCCGTTCATATGGCCAACGTGGATTCGGCCCTGGCGCTTACCGTAGCCCTGTTTGTCAATGCGGCCATTCTCATCGTTGCCGCCGCAGTCTTTAATCGCAGCGGTCGCTTTGATGTTGCGGCCATTCAGGATGCATACAAGCTGCTCAGCCCGATGATGGGTGCGGCCGGCGCCAGCACACTCTTCGCCATCGCCCTGTTGGCCTCGGGCCAGAACTCTTCCATTACCGGCACGCTCGCCGGACAGGTCGTGATGGAGGGTTTCATCCACATTCGACTTGCGCCCTGGCTGCGCCGTCTCTTCACCCGTTCATTAGCCATTATTCCTACCATCATCGTGGTGGCCATTACTGGAGAGGCCGGGACTGAGAAGCTGCTCATCTTCAGCCAGGTGATTCTCTCGCTGCAGCTCAGTTTTGCCGTCGTCCCCCTGGTTCTGTTCACATCCAATCGCGCCTTGATGGGCCAGTTTGTGAACAGCCGCGCCATGAAGATTCTGGCCTGGTTCACGGCAATTCTCATCGCCGTGCTGAATGCGTGGCTGCTGTTACAAACTGCGCTCGGCCATTAGTTGTTTTGTGGCTGTTTGTCATAAGAGTTTTCCCGCTTGGTTGTCCCGTTGCAGGATGACTCAACCTCGGAGCACAAAACCCCGTCTAACATTTGAATATGCTCTGGTCATTCGCAGCGCAGCTGCCTTGCCACATCGCGTTCATCGTGTTTCAATGTCACTAGTTAGCATTGGCTGTTAAATTGCGCGCTGTCTGGCTGTAAGACTGAATGCGGGCCTTAACTCCCGGTTCAGAGCCTTCGGATCGCGGAATTCCGGCGCAGCTCCAGTTTTTCTGGAGTCGCCCATTTGACCTTGGCTTCTACGCGCGCCCCAAACAAGAAAAAAGGTGTTCTCTGATGAACGAAGAGGACCAGCGAGAGACTGAAGAAAACAACGAAGCCGAAGAGCCGGGCGAAGAAAAACTGCGCTACGACACGGTGCCCTACGAAGTGAGGCCTGAAGAGGAGCTTTATGCCTTCCGCGAGGCGCTGAGCATTCCCAAACAACCTCCACCAAAAGTAGAAGTGGTGCTGGATGCTAAGGGAACTCCAGTCGCTCAGGCGGTTGCACCCGTAGAAAAGAAAAAGCAAAAAACCCTGATCATTGCGTTGGCGGCGATTGCCTGCCTGGGGCTGGCGATCCTCGCGATCTGGTCGATGCAGCAAGGTCCACCGCCCCCGCCCATCGTCGACTTGGGCAACAGTAACGTAGCAAACTCCGGATTAAGCGGAGACTTTGTTGCACGCTGGACAGACAAAGCCAACTACGTGTTTTATGTCAATCCGCTTACGCCCGATGACCTGGTGGGTTTTGCCGCGGTTGCAGCCAATCCGCCGCGTCAGATCGTGTTCACCATCCATTTGAAAAACGCCTCGGCAATCACCGTTTGCGAAAAGGAAATTGTCTTTCCATTCAAGGCTCCGGAAGGCGACAGCGCGGTTCCGACGCAAGGCCCCCCTGAGAGGACCATGGACGGAGACGTGATCAGCTACGACCACGGAGACAAGGGCGAG
>JASHVU010000702.1 GCA_030044455.1 Acidobacteriaceae bacterium
ATCGCCGCCGAATTCGCGACCAATCCCTCTCGCTCAATGATTTCGATGTTCTTGAGAGCAACCGCACAACAAGTTGGATGTCCTGAATTGGTAAAGCCGTGCATCCATCGATTTGAGGGTTCAGCCGAATCAAGCGCGTCTTTGATTTCGCGGCTGACGATCATTCCGCCGAGAGGCAAATATCCCGAAGTCACACCCTTGGCGAAAGTGAGGATATCGGGTTGCACATTCCAGTGTTCCAGGCCGAACCAGCGCCCCGTACGTCCAAAGCCGGTGATGATTTCATCCGCGATCAGTAGAACTTCGTAGCGATTGCAAATCTCGCGCACGCGCGGCCAGTAATCGTCGGTGGGATAGATGATGCCACCCGCGCCGTGAATCGGCTCGCCGATAAATGCGGCCACAGTGTCGGGACCTTCGCGAAGAATCGCTTCCTCCAGTTCGCGCACCGCAACGTCCGCCGGGGATTCGCCCGCCTTCGCCCCGTGGCAACGATACGGATAGCACGTCTGGATATGGATGAACCCAGGCACCCGGGGCTCGAACATCTTCCAGTAACCGGCCATACCGGTAGCGCTCATCGCTTGCAATGTGGTTCCATGATAAGCATGAATGCGGGAGATCATCTTGATCTTGTCACTTTTTCCGCGGGCTCTCCAGTAATAGCGAGCAGTCTTGAGTGCAACTTCATTCGCCTCCGATCCGCCCGAGACGAAGTACACCGCTCCCATGTCTGGGAGGAATTCAATCAATCGTTCCGCCAGTTTGATCGATGGAATCGTAGTGGAACCGGCATAGCCTGAGAAATAAGCCACCGCTCTCATCTGGTCAGCGGCGGCCTCGGCCAACTCGGCTCGGCCGTGCCCGATATTCACATTCCACAGACCGGACAGTCCATCGATATACTCTCTTCCATCCAAGTCGCGGATGAACATGCCATTCCCGCCTACACAAATGAAAGCATCCTTCGTATCAATTGGATGATGTAATGAGTGAATCTGATGTTCTTGGTCCGCCCGGACCAGGTTAGCTGGGAGCATTTCGACAGGGTCCTTTCCTATTGCAACACTCAGTCGATGGTACTAGCCTATTCCTTAAGCACGACAGCCATTACTTAGAAATCAATAATTTGCATAGAGTTCTCGGTTAGCACGGCAATGTTCGCGCCTTTGGCGCCGGGTATTTGTCGATAAAGATGGCGCAATAAACCTTTCGGCTGGATACACACTCCGCACAGACGGCCGACGATCCGCCTCTCTGGAATTAAAGTACCACGGCCAGTTACGTTCGTTATTTCAATTGCTAAAATGCTCGCAAAGAAAACCACTTTGAAGTATGATTATTAGAAAGTAAACATGCCGCAAATTCTCTGGGCCCTGAAAGCTACATATTGATGAGCCAACACTTCCTCGATTATTATCGTTGTCCGGATGGCTATGCCGATTTTCGGACCAGTGCACCCCTAGGAGACGATCCAGGCTTTTTTTGCTGGGGTTCGGATACCATTTGCTATGGGCGGACTGCAACCGGCAAGGTCGCAACACGAGCGGACGCGGACTTGTACGATATTGGGGAAGCCCTGGAAACCCAAGAGTCTTTGGCACTGCTGCCGTTTGATCCGGAAGAAGTGATCGAAAATCTTCAGAGAGAACGCTACGCAGCCCACTTCCGCGAGCCGAACGGTTTTTCGAACTTGATCGTTCGTAAATTGTATTATCTGCTTCGACCCTACCTTTCTGTAGGTTTTCGGAAGTGGCTGCAAAGAATAAATCTACGGAACTGGAACAAGATCGCCTTCCCGGGGTGGCCGGTCGATTTTTCGGTGGATCATATTCACCGCAAGCGGATGAGCATCGCGATGCGTGCGAAAGGTGTGGAGAAAGTTCCGTTCATTTGGTTCTGGCCAGAGAACTACACGAGTTGTGCTGTCATCACCCATGATGTAGAGGAATTGGCCGGATTGGAATTCTGTCCCTCTATGATGGACATGGACGAGTCTTTTGGGTTCCGCACCTCCTTTCAGGTTGTTCCGGAGGAACGCTATTCGGCTTCAAAGCAGTTCTTGGAGGGTATAACCGCGCGAGGCTTCGAGGTTAACGTTCACGACCTCAAACACGACGGACGCCTATATGCTGATTATGAAGAATTTCGGCAAAGGGCTAAACGCATAAACCAATATGGTCGCGAATTCGGCGCCAGCGGATTTCGTTCCGGAATCCTATATCGGAATGCAGATTGGTACGATGAACTTGATTTCTTGTACGATATGTCGATTCCGAACGTGGCCCATTTGGATCCTCAGCATGGCGGAAACTGCACGGTGATGCCGTACTTCATCGGAAAAATGATTGAATTGCCATTAACCTGCACTCAGGATTACAGCCTATTTCACATTTTGGGAGATTATTCCATTAACTTGTGGAAACAACAAATCCAACGGATTAGAGAAAATTATGGCCTCATTAATATCCTCGTCCATCCCGATTACGTTATCGAACAGCGAGCACAGAACGTCTATAAGAATCTCTTGGAATACATGGCAAAACTGCGTGACTCTGATGGAATGTGGACACCGCTTCCATGCGAAGCAGCCAAGTGGTGGCACCAGAGGCGTCAGATGCGTTTGGTTTGCCAGGATGGTGAATGGCGCGTTGAGGGTCCCGGGAAGGAGAAAGCCCGCATTGCGTATGTCCATGCCACAGATAATGATGTAGCTTACAGTTTCGCGGGCAAACAGGTTCCGGTTCCTTATTGACTTAGCTGCCGGTGCGGCGAGTTAGACTTACATCTAGACATATTCCATATAGCTGAAACCCGCGCAAGTTACCTGGGTGAAATCATGCAAGATCTTCCGGGCCCTCTTCCTCTTGACCTGCAACGTGGGATGCAACCAGCTGCTCCCATGCCGCTCCGAGTTGTTGAGACGGATTTCCGTAATGATCTACGCTGGCTTGAGTTCATCTCTGCGCACCGGGATACGCTGATCTATCATCATCCGGAATGGCTCGCAGCACTGGAAAAGGAATATGGGCGTAAGTGTATTGCTCTTGCCTGTGAGGATGGTAATGGCAAGTTCCAGGGTGTTCTGCCCCTCCTACCGACGCGTGGACTCCCTTTCCATCTCGGGAGGAATCAAGTTGGCAGGCGGTTGTCTTCGTTACCCCGGACACCGCTGGCAGGCCCGCTGGCGACCAGCGATCAGGCCATGACGGCTCTTTTGCAGGCCGCGATCGATCTAATTCGACACACCCCAAATACTCAGCTGGAACTGAAAACAACTACGCCCGGTTTAGAGAAGCTGCTCCCAGAGCTTCAATGCGTGCGTTGGCGCGAAACTTATGTGCGCGGTCTCCCAAAGAATCTTAACCTCACAAATGAAATTGAAGACGCGCCGGTTCGCGAAGTCAGGTCCTGTGGGCCTTGTGAATCATGTCGCGATTTCACTTTTGGGAACTCGCGCGAAAATCACCAGGTCAAATGGGCAGCGACCAAAGCGATCAAAGAAGGCCTTTCCATTCGTTCTTCCAGGAATGATGAGGATCTGCAAGCATGGTATCGATTGTACCTTCGAACCATGAGGCGCAATGGTGTGCCTCCTCGTTCCTTTCGCTTTTTCCAACAGCTTTGGAACGGGCTGCGAACTGGTGACAACTTGGAATTCGTGCTCGTTGAGCGCTCCCAACGTCGCTTGAATGATTCTCATGGTGAAAACAAGCCTCCGGTGAGTGCCTGCCCTGGGCGTTTGGATATAGTAAGTGGCGCCTTCTTATTGAGGTTTGGAGCCACCGTCTTTTGGGCATTTACAGGCTCCGACGCAGAGGGTTCCCGACTTCATGCGAATGATCTGACTCTGTGGCATTGTCTCCATGAATCGTGCAGGCTGGGATATCGATTGTTCGATTTGGGCGAAGTAGCAGAGAGTCATCGCTCCCTCGCTCAATTCAAAGCAAAATGGGGTACGGTCCTGCGACCAATGTATCGTTACTATTACCCCGCGCAATCGCCTTTCCGAGACGGGACAGACGAGGACGACGTACACGTTTCTGCGCGACTTGCCGGTATTGTGTGGAAGCGCTTGCCACTAGGCGCCGTAGCCCTTTTGGGCGATTGGATTTACAGATTTCTCTGAGGAAACAGACAAGAATCGGACTTCGCATATGGTTAGCAATGTCGAAACGTGCCCTCAAATCGCTTACATTGGCTGCTGGTTCAATCGAGACATGTACTCTCACAACTGCAGCGACCTCGTGAACGCGCTTCGCCAGCAGGGTCTCAACATCAATGTTATTACATCAAATTGTCGCTGCTTCTCGAGCGCCCAGCGATTTGATATAGCGACAGATGAGCTAATCAATAACAACTGTGCCACCATAAGAATTCCACACGCGCCCAGCAATCCCGGGAAAGCAACACATGGCCTTTTCAAGTATTACGTCGTCAAGTTAACTCGACTGGATATTTGGCTTGCCCTCGTCCGCGGAATCCTTTACTACAGGAAGTCCCATGACGCCGACATTATCCATTACGATCAGGTCTTGGAAGCATTTGGCTGCATTCCGCTCTTCGTTCTTGCCGCACTGGCCAGCATGGGCGGCAAACGGCTGATCGTCACGATTCACGAGATTGACCCCGTCCAGAAGAAACATCGTTGGATCAACA
>JASHVU010000703.1 GCA_030044455.1 Acidobacteriaceae bacterium
AGACAGCTACGCAGCCGCAAAAAGGTGGAGCGCAAAAACTCCGATGGCACGACAGAGACGACGATATCGGCCTCAGTCACGGTCTCGCAGTCGGCGGTGACGGTGATGCCCTTGTGCAACGGAAAGCCGGGCAGGAACTGGCGGTTTTCCCCGGCATCGATAATCTCCTGAGCGAGCTCATGGCTGTGCGCCCAGAGCGAAACCTGGTGGCCGCCGCGGCGGTCGAGGGCGAGCGCGATTGCAGTTCCCCATGCTCCTGCACCTACAACGCTGATGCGGCTCATTGGTTCCTTCTTGCTCCAAATTGGGATTCTGTGCCGCTCATCAGGCGACGGATGTTCTGGTGATGTTTGATGATGATAAGCAGAGCCACGGCGCATTGCACGGCGATAAAAAATGCCGGGCGATCGCCGCGGGTCATGAACCAGGCAAAAACCGGGAAGCAGCCGGCGCCAATGACCGAGCCGAGCGAAACAAAGCGGGTGATGGCGAGAATGACCGCAAAGACGCCGATGGCCGACAACGCCGCCCAGGGCGCCGCTACCAGGAAGACGCCGAATCCGGTAGCCACACCCTTGCCGCCCTTGAAGCGAAGCCAGGGTGTAAACATGTGGCCGAGGACGGCGGCGAGCGCTGCCAGCGCCTGCAAATCGCGGTTGGGAAGCATGGGCAGCAGCAGGCCGCCCAGCCATGCGCCCAGCCAGACGGCGGAGCAGCCCTTCAGCACGTCGAGCACAAAGGTCGCTGCGCCCAGGCCCTTGCCGCCAGCGCGCAGAACATTGGTGGCGCCGATGTTGCCGCTGCCCACGGAGCGGATGTCCTGCTTGCGAAAGATGCGCACCAGCAGGTACCCAACCGGGATGGACCCGAGCAGAAATGCGACGGCCGCGATGAGCGCTGCTGCGAGGAGCATAACGAGTGAGAATAGCAGGAGAGAGAGACGCCGGATTCAGAATAACGCGCACACCCGGAGCGGGGAAGGCTGCAGGGAGCGGCAGCGGGATGACGGGTCCCGTTTAGGCGATGGCTCGCCGGGCCGACCTGACCTCGGCCGCCAGAACGGCCAGCATCTTGAGCGCCATCATCGGTTCGCTCTGCATCAGGTCAGTGAGTTCGTCGCGGGGAATGAAGCCAACCTCCGCGCCTGATTCCGCCGTCGCCGTAAGCGTATAGGGCTGGTTGCCCAACAGACCGGGAAGCCCCAGGAGCGAACCCTCTGGAACTCGAACCGAAACTATCGGCTTGCCCTCGCGTGAGTCCATTGTCAGCCGGGCAGCGCCATTGAGCAGGATGTAAAGGCCAACCGGCGGATCGCCCTGCATGAAGAGCACGCGCTCAGTGGTGCAGTCCACCGGCGCAGCCTTCTTCTCAAGTACGGCTATCAGCTCGGGATCAGCGACAAAAGCAGTTGGGTCGAGTTGCACGGCTTCCCTTTCATTTCAATCGTGCCATTCCTGGCGAGCCCGGTTCACGGCATGCCCAATCGGGGGCGGATTCGTCACCGGCCCCCTATTCAATTTGATGTCGGAACAGGGGCATCGAGGACGAAGCTGTTTTCATTCTCAGCTCAATGCATCTTTTCACCTCGGCTGGCGAAGAATGTGTGATATGGATCACGATTTGATGTTCACCTGTCCGTGGGTCTGTGATCTTGAACCACCCGCGACTTGGGGTACTGTCGTCCAGGCCGAACTCTTCTTCCAATCTGGTACGCCCGACTGGCGCGAGGGGATCTCGGCGACCCCGCGGCGTCACATTAACGTGACTGTAATCAAAGCGCCTCTCACGATTCCTTACACTTCTTTCCATGTCCACAGAGAGCCCGTTGACCTTCGAGCGAATCGATCACAAGAAGGACGGAACCATCATCTTCCAACTCGCGGGGCCGCTGACCATCGGCAACGTGTTCGAGATTCAGGCAGCTCTCCGCGCCGAACCCCTGCCGCGGGTGACCGTGGTTGACCTGACCAAGGTGCCATACATGGATTCAGCCGGCATGGGTGTCATCATCAACGGCTACGTGCACTGCCGCAAAGAAGGCGTCGAATTTGAGGTGGAAGGTGTGAACTACCGGGTCATGGAGCTGTTCAAGCTCACTCATGTGGACAAGCTGATCCCGATGCGGTGATTGGCCGACGACTTCCTGTAGATTTTGCAGCCGGCACGCCAGGTGGAGGCGCCTGCGGCGTCGGATTGCCGGGCTCAATTAGACTCGACAATAGAGCCGCAATGCCCGGGATCCTGAAAAAGACACGTATTACTCTCGAGATGATCAAGTGGGAGCACTCGGTTTTTGCGCTCCCATTTGCGCTCACAGCGGTGCTGCTGGCCGCCCATGGTCATCCCGGCTGGCGAACGCTGGGCTGGATCCTGGTAGCGATGGTGGCGGCACGCTCGGCCGCCATGGCGTTCAACCGCTGGGCCGATGCCGATCTGGACGCCGCCAATCCCCGCACCACCATGAGGGCCATCCCAGCTGGCTTGCTCACGCGGCAATTCGTGCTTGCGTTCACGGTGGTGGCCGCGGTGGTCTTCCTCATTGCCGCCGGCGAGCTGAACCAGCTCACGCTTTATCTCTCGCCCATCGTTCTGCTGGTGCTGTTCGGCTACAGTTACATGAAGCGGATTACCCGCTGGTCGCACCTGGTGCTGGGGCTGTCGCTGGGGCTGGCGCCGTCGGCCGCGTGGATTGCGGTGCGCGGTAGCCTCGATGTGAGGATCGTGGTGCTGACGGCTGCGGTGACGCTTTGGGCCGGCGGCTTCGACGTACTTTACGCCTGCCAGGATTTTGAGCACGACCGCAGCGTGGGCCTGCATAGCCTGCCCCAGGCAAGCGGAATCGCCGTGGCCTTTTGGGCAGCCCGCATCATGCATCTGGCCATGATGGCGCTGCTGATCTGGTTTGCCGTGCTGTTCAATTTTCATCTTGCCGGATGGCTGGGGGTTGCAGCCGTGGCTCTGCTGCTGGGCTATGAGCACTCGCTGGTTTCCCCGCGCGATCTGCGCCGGCTCAACGCCGCCTTCTTCACAATGAATGGTGTGATTGCAATGGTTTTTCTGGTGTTTGTGGCTGCGGATTTGTGGTTGCGACGATGATCCCAGGTTGTGCGCAGGCCTGCGAAGAATATGGGGAGACGATTCGAAGTGACTGCAACCGCCAAAGTCGCCGTCGTTACCGGTGGAGCACAGGGCATCGGCCGATGCACCGCCGAGTTGCTTGCCCAGCGCGGCTATCGCGTGGCCATTATCGACATCAACGCGGCGGTCAGCACCATTGCGGCGATTCAATCTAGCGGCGGCGAGGTGTTTGGTTTTGTCGGCGACATTACTCGTGAAGCTCAAGTCGAGGAGTTCAAGAGCCGCGTGCTTGCTCATTACAGCCGGGTGGAGGTTCTGGTGAACAATGCCGGAATCAGCTTGATCTCGCCCGCAGAACAGACCTCGGCTGTCGATTACCGCCGCGTGATGGAGGTGAATCTGGTCGCGCCTTTCCTGCTGGCAAAGGCATTCGGAACGGTGATGCTTGAGGCCGGGGCCGGATCGATCGTGAACGTCGCCTCCGTGGCGGGGCTTCTGGGTGTTGCCGATCGCGCGGCTTACAACGCCTCAAAACACGGGCTGGTGGGGCTCACACGCACCCTGGCAGCGGAGTGGGGCGGTCGCGGCGTACGCGTCAACGCTGTATGCCCCGGCTGGGTGAAAACCGAAATGGATGTGGCCGACCAGGCGGGAGGCAGTTATACCGACGCTGACATTACGGGCCGCGTGCCGATGGGTCGATTTGCTTCGCCGGATGATGTGGCCCACGCGATTGCGTTCCTGGCCGACGAAAAAGAAAGCGCGTTCATCAACGGGCACACACTGTCGGTGGATGGCGGCTGGGCAGCGGATGGGAGTTGGGAGACGGTGAGGCTGCGGAAGCGGTGCTAGGGAAGCTCTGATTAAGTTGCGGGACCGGTCCTCGGGAGCTAAAGCTCCAATCATTCTGCTTGACTTTTCGGCACGGCTGAAGCCGTGCCCTTTCAAAACGGCAACTTGATCAGAGCTTCCCTAGGTTTGTGCTTTCTCAGGTCCCAGAATCGGGACCTGGGGCACCCGCATCGGGCACCGAGGTCTGAAGCGCGGGGTACGGGTCTGGAGACCCGTACGACAACCGCGCAGGAGCGCGGCGCTACTGGATCGCCGTTTTACGTGTAGGCCAGGTTGATATTGTCGAAGGCTTCGTCGACCTCCTGCGGGCTCTTGAAGCCAATCGTTACACAATCCACGCCGGCATTCTGGAAAGCAAAGCGCACGGCTTTCTGGCGGTCGTCGCGCTGGGTGAAGGTGCCATCTCCGGCCAGTTTCATGCTGATCACGCCCATGCCTTCGCTCTTGACCTGCTTCACGTGGCTCACCACTTCAGCGACGTTGCCGCCCGTTTCATAATCCATGCCGTCTGGCCCGTCCATGCGCGTGCCGTTGTGGTTCATGCGGATCATGGCGATCTGGGCCATTGATCGCCGGGCACTCTGCGCAACGCGGGCAGGCCGTGGACTGAAACGCCGCGCACCTTGATGATCTGCTTGGCCTGCGCTTCGTTGACGCCATCGCGCCAGCGCGCGGTTTCTTCAACCCATTTGCCGTCGTGCTGCCAGTGCAGCAGCATAATGTCGAAGTAGTCGGTTTGCGAGATGTGGCGCATCTCGTCGAAGCGCTTGAGAGGATCGACACCGGGATCGGTGGTCACCTTGTTCATGAGCACATAACTCTCGCGTGGATAGGGCTTGAGCGCCTCGGCAAGCATGGCCGGGGTAACGTAGCTCTCCGCGGTCTCATAGAAACGGATGCCGCGATCCCAGGCGTGGTGAACGAGATTGTTGAATGCCTGCTGGCCCAGCGCCTTTTGCACGTAGCCGTTGTTGCTTCCGGTGCCGAAGGCAAGTCGTGTGACCTGAAGGTTCGACTTGCCGAGGGTAACCAATTCAGTGGCCTTCTGCGTGGAATCGGCGTGCAGAGTTGCGGCTGCGGTTGCAGCGCCGGCGACGGTTCCGACTGCGATGGAAGATTTGAGGAATTCGCGGCGAGAGACTGGGCTCATGAAGGACCTCCTGGGTGGGCCGATTGGCCTGGGTTGGCCAATGCCGAGATGGTATCACGGCAACGACTGGACCGAGAATCGCAAATACAATGGAC
>JASHVU010000704.1 GCA_030044455.1 Acidobacteriaceae bacterium
ACATTTCGCCGCTGCGCGAGAACGGCAAAACGTATGGCACGCCAACCTGGATCTGGAACGTAGCGGTTGGCGGCGAATTGTATGTGCGCGCCTACAGCGGAAAGAATTCCCGATGGTACAAGGCTGCAATGGAGCAGAAGGCGGGTCGAATCACTGCGGCGGGTTTGACCCGCGAGGTGAGGTTTGAACCGGTCGCCGGTCCAATGAACGACCGCATCGACGATGCATATCGCGCGAAATACAAAGGTAGCCCGTATCTCGCGCCGATGATCGCCCCGAGTGCGCGCGCCGCAACGGTCAAAATCATCCCGGTTGTACCAGCCTAACGAGCTTTTGCCGCCAGGGTGGGACACCACCATCATGTGTCAACTGGCTGTGCCTGACAAAGACTCGCGGACGTTCGATCATCTTTAATGATTGTCGAAGGAGAAAGAATAATGGAAATCAAACGTGCCGGCTCGCAACCTTCTGCCAAAGGCCCTTCAGACTGGTTCACAGGCACCGTCCGCATCGATCCACTCTTCGCTGCGCCCGATCCGGCCCGCGTGCAGGGCGCGCACGTCACCTTTGAACCCGGCGCGCGCACCGCATGGCACACGCACCCGCTCGGCCAAACGCTCATCGTCACCTCTGGCCTGGGCTGCGCGCAACGCTGGGGCGGACCCATCGAAGAAATTCATCCCGGTGATGTCGTCTGGTTTGCGCCGCAAGAAAAACACTGGCACGGCGCTTCACCCGTAACGGCAATGACTCACATCGCCATTCAGGAAAAACTCGACGGCAAAGTGGTCGATTGGATGGAGAAGGTGAGCGACGAACAGTACGGCGGATAGAACGCTCCAATGAAGCGCCGAAATGGGTGCCCCAGGTCCTGATTCCGGGACCTGGGAAAGCGTAACCCTTAACTAGTTACCTTCATTCTCAGGGAAGTTTGGCCTGCAATCAAAAGTTGATTGCGGCGCATGCGAGCCGAAGGACGTCCAGCTGCCTTTCAAGTCCCTATTGCCTCTCAAATTCCCGCGTACCACGCGTACCCATATTCCGGATCGACTGACCCTAGCCCCTTGCCGATGTTCTTCACCGAATCGATAGCCGTAATGTGCGTAACGAACTTCAGGCTCTTGTAGCCGAGCTGGCGCGGCACGCGCAGCCGCAGCGGGCCTCCGAATCCAACCGGCAGGTCGCCGTTATTCATTCCCATGGTCAGCAGCGTTTGCGGATGCATCGCCTCATCGATATCAATCGTCTCCCAAAGGTACGGCTCGACCGCGTGGTAGTAGATGTACTTCACGCCCGGCTTCAGTCCCGCTTCGTTCAGCACGTTCGAAAGCGGCGTGCCGATCCACTCGGCAATGTACGACCACCCCTCCTCGCACGAAACCTCGGTGATCTGGCTATGCACCGGCATCGTCTTCAAATCAGCGAGTGAAAGTGTCATCGGGTGCTCGACCATTCCGTCGACCGTCAGCCGCCAATCAACGAAGCCGCGCGCCTGCATCTTCTTGAAAGCTTCTTTCGGCGGTGCGATTTCGTTGGCGAAGGGCTTCTCTGAAATCATGCTGCGCGGAAACTCGCGCGCCATCGCGTGCCGCGCAAACAACCGCTCGGCCCCGTAGGTCAGCGTTTCGCCGGCGCCATATACGCCTTTGCAGTCCGGCGGAACAAGGCCATACTTGCGCGAGAGTTTAGCTGCCGTCGCGAGCCCGGCAACTCCTGCCGCCGTCGCCAGCCCTGTTGTAATCAGCCTCCGCCGAGTAATCAAGCTCATAACTCGTCCTCCGTCCGCGCCCGCCCAATCGTCATCGCCCTCATCCTGCGCCAGAAACCTGAAATCGCAATCATCACCACATGCACGACCAGAAAAGCAATCAAAGCCCAGGTAAGAAAGAAGTGCAGCGTGCGCGCCGTCTGCCTGCCACCCACCAGCCACGCCGTCGCCGGAAACGCACCGGTGAACGAAGGTGACATGGCGAGGCCAGTCCACATGATCAAGGGAAACAGAACAAAGATCACCACCAGGTACGTCACCCGCTGTAGCACGTTGTAGCTTTTCTCTTCCTGCCTGCCGGGCGGCGAACGGCGCAGATACTTTCGCGTGCGCGCCCAAATCGCGCGCCAGCCCCGCTCGCCGCGCACGGGGACGAGGTTGCGCTTGAAGTGCCCGCTCACCAGTCCCCACGCGCCATACGCCAACGCGGTGAACAACAGCAGCCACGCCGCCTCAAAGTGCAGGTAGCGGCTCCATCCGTTCTGATCGGGCATCACGTACTTGTAGCCGGTGGGCACGGTATCGCGCGAGGCAGGAATCGGCAGTGTAAACGCTGGCTTCACGTTCACATTGCCCACTTCGCCCCAGTAAAAACGCGGGTGCGAGATCACGATCTCCAGGCCGGTGACCGTGAGCGCAACAAACGCCACTACCGTAAGCCAGTGCGTTACGCGCACAACTGCGGCATGTCTCGGGGACGTTTTTTGCCTGACCGGGGAAAGGGTTGCCACGCGCAGAGGATACCACGAACTCGTGTGTCTCAGGCATAACCATCTGCCTGGGCGCCCCATCCTAACCGCGTTTTGTGCGGTTAGGGTGGGAGGCCAGCTTCCCCAGCCTCCCAACCCCGGCGCGAGCCGCTTTATCATCTCTTCGTATGCGTTTCGACGTCGTCACCATCTTTCCCGGCTTCTTTGCCGGCATCTTTGAGCACGGTATCGTCCGCCGCGCCAGGGGCAAGGGACTGGTGACTATCGAAACCCACGATCTGCGCAATTTCACTCACGACCGTCACCGCACCGTCGACGACCGTCCCTTTGGCGGCGGCGAAGGCATGGTGCTCAAGCCCGAGCCGCTCGCCGAAGCGCTGAAGGCTTTGGGCATTGAGCCAAGGAGCAGGGAACAGGGATCGGCGGGCAGCGGTCCAGAACTCGAGGTCGCGTCAGCGCCGACTGCCACGCCGCAGGTGGTCCTGCTCTCCGCGCAGGGCCGCCCTTTCACGCAGTCAGTTGCCCGTCACCTTTCTACTCTCGACCACATCGTTCTGGTCTGCGGCCGCTACGAGGGAGTGGACGAGCGCATCAACCAGCTCTATTGCGATATGGAGCTGTCGATCGGCGACTACGTGCTGAGCGGCGGCGAGCTGGCTGCAGCCGTTGTCGTCGACGCAGTCATGCGCCTCATTCCAGGCGTGCTCGGCAACGAGGCTTCAGGCGAGTTCGAGAGCTTTGGCGTCGCCGACGCCGAGATCACGGCCGACAGCGACGGGGTGCCCCGATCGCAGCACGGCGCCGGCGGCCTGCTCGATTACCCGCACTACACCCGCCCCGCGGAGTTTGGTGGCCTGCGCGTGCCAGACGTGCTCGTCAATGGCGATCATGCGCAGATTCGCCGCTGGCGCCGGGAGCAGCAGTTGCGCAAAACCCTCGCCAATCGCCCCGACCTGCTTGAAGGCGCCTCACTCACCGCCGAAGACCAGAAACTGCTTGAAGCCCTCAAGCTCGACTGCAATCGGCAGAAGGAGTCCCGATGACTTTCAATTACCTTGAAGCTGCCGCGCTCATCGAGCTCCTTCTCTGCTGGCTTGCATGGGCGATCGCCTTTATCCGCCCTCGGCGCGCGGCGAAGGGTCAAAAGGAAACCGAAACGGCTTCCTCTTCTCGCTGGGGCATCTTCGTGGTTACGCTCGGCTTTTTCTGCGCCTGGGTGCAGATTCGCCCTTCGCAATTCCACAAATCGCCCGCCGCGCTCATCGCCTCAATGGTGATCGGTCCCATTGCGGCAGCATTTGCCTGGTGGGCAACGCGGCACCTGGGCAAGCAGTGGCGCTACGTTGCCGCAATCACTGAGGGTCACGAGCTCATCACCACCGGTCCTTACCGGCTCATCCGGCATCCCATCTACGCGTCCATCTTCGGCATGCTGCTGGCCACGGTTTTTGCATGGAGTTGGTGGCCCCTCGGCATTGCTGCGGTGGTCTTCTACATCATCGGCACGGAGGTTCGCATACGTGCTGAAGAAGCGCTGCTGGCCGCGCGCTTCGGCGACCAGTTCACCGCGTGGCGCGCCAAAACACCTGCCTACATTCCGTTTGTTCGCTAAACGCTGAACGGTGAATAGTGCGCCGTGAAGGGTTTGTCCGTGTCAGCGCTGCAACAGTCGTGTTGCGGCTGACACGGCGTACCCATTGAGCGCATCCGCAAGCCCTTTCGCATCAAGGCCGGCGAAACGGCCAATCGCTTGCACTTTTGCAGTGCGTGCAGACGGAGGCGTTCAGCTCCCGGCCCGGATACTCTAAATGGAGAATCCCATGCGCTCTACTCTGGTCGCATTTCTCCTCGCCTTAACCCCGGTTGCAGTTGTGTGCCAGCAAACGAGTGGGGTCGCCATCTTTCCCGGCGTTCCCCCGGATCTGAACACCGGCCCGGTTACTTTCAGCCTCATTCCCAAAGAGCCCGGCGCGCGCACCAGCAAAATCTGGGTGCGGTACGCAGGCGACGGCCTGCACATCCACGGTGAAGTGGACGCGAACCCGAAAGACATTCGCTGGCCCGTCGAGAAGAAAGACATGCTCTCGAGCGACCACGTCGAGGTGTGGCTTTCAACTACTGACCACGTCGACATGCCTCCCGTCGGATACGGAAACCAATTTGGGGAGACCGACCTGAAAACTCCCGACGATTGCGTGTCGACCGAGAATGGCGGCGGACCTGGCGATCCGCGCACTCCTGACGTACCCGCGTGCAAACGCTGGTATGCCGACCAGCTTGAGTACCGCAGGCAGTTCGAGCGCCTCTTCACGCGCCAGTGGCTTGCCGCCGGGGCAGGGGACAACGCGGGCGCCCCCGGTCACTTCGAAGACTTCGCTACCTCTGCGTACAACACGCTCAGCGAAGAGAACTGGGCGACCGAGCTTCCCGAGCTTCTCAGGCCGAAGGCTGACGACGGCTTCACTGCGGCGTTCGGCGTCAAATACCCTGTGCCCGTTGACAACGCCGGACCGAGCGCGCAAAGCCACTCGACCGC
>JASHVU010000705.1 GCA_030044455.1 Acidobacteriaceae bacterium
TTTTCCTCAGTTGCATTTCCTGGGACTGACCCTCCGGCTCAAGAGATTTTTCTGAAATCGTTTAACTATCGGTTTGGAGGGTTACTCATATGATAACAATGGAGCGCGTCGCGGCTAGGTTCCTGTTGGTCGCCCCTTGCTTGCGCGCCCTGCCGCGCCGTTAGCTGGAAGCTTACAGCTGGAGGCTGGTCCCCAGCGGCTAAAAGCCGGCGAAATCCCCGCCCTTCACTGCCCCGGCCAAAACCTCAATATCTCCGGCCAGCACGCGGTCCCGCTCGAGCGGCGCCACCACCCTGCGCACCGCCTCATAGGCGCGTCCTACCTCGATACCCGGCTTGAGCGGCAATCGGCACTCCAGACCCTGCGCAGCACACATCAGCTCGATTGCCACTACACGCTCAACGTTCTCCACAATCTGCCGCAGCTTGAGCGCGCCGGTCATGCCCATCGATACGTGATCTTCCTTGCCTCCGCTCGTCGGAATCGTCCCCGTCGACGCCGGATGCGCCAACACCTGGCATTCGTTAATGAGCGCGGCCGACGTAATCTGCGCAATCATGAAGCCGGATTGAAGCCCCGCCCCGCTTGACAGAAACGGCGGCAGCCCCTCGTTGATGTCTGGATTAAGCAGGCGGTCGATGCGCCTCTCGGTAATCCCCGCCAGATCGGTCAGCGCAATGGCCGCGTAGTCGAACGCATAGCCCAGTGGCGCGCCGTGAAAATTTCCCCCTTGCAGCACGGCTCCGCCGCTTGACTCTTTGGACGAGGGTTCTGGAAAGATGAGGGGATTATCCGTTGCCGACCCCGACTCGATCTCAAGAATCGCAGCCACGTGGTCGAGCACATCTCGAACGGCGCCGTGAACCTGCGGCATGCAGCGCAAACAGTACGCATCCTGCACGCGGCTGTCATGCTCGCGGTGCGACTCGCGAATCTCGCTCCCGGCAAGCAACGCGATCAGGTGCTCAGCCGCGGCAATTTGCCCGGCATGAGGCCTCGCCTTGTGAATGCGCTCGTCAAAGGCCACTGGCGTACCCCGCAGCGCCTCAAGCGACATCGCTCCCGCCACATCGGCCAGCCGCACCAGCCGCCGCGCACGCTCCAGAGCCAGTAACCCCACGGCGTTCATGGCCTGCGTGCCATTCAGCAACGCAAGACCCTCTTTGGCTTCGAGCACCACTGGCTTCAGCCCCGCGCGGCGCAGTGCTTCGCCGCCCGCAAGCAGCTCGCCATTAAACCACGCCTCGCCCTCGCCGATTGCCACCAGCGCCAGATGCGCCAGCGGCGCAAGGTCTCCGCTCGCGCCCACCGAGCCCTTTTCAGGAATCACCGGCGTAAGGCCGGCATTGAGCATGTCAACCAGCAGATCCACAAGCTCAGGCCGCACGCCGCTGAACCCCTTGGCAAGCACGTTGGCGCGCAGCAGCAGCATGGCCCGCGACTCAGGCACCGAAAGCGGCTCCCCCAAGCCGCCCGCGTGGCTGCGCACCAGGTTTACCTGCAGCGTGCCGAGGCTCCCAGGCTTGATATGAACATCGCTCAGCTTGCCAAACCCGGTGTTGACGCCGTAGACCGTGCGGCCTTCGGCCAGAATCTGCTCAATTGCCCCGCGGCTGGCGGCAATTCTCGCGCGCGCTTCCTCGGCGATCTCAACCTTGCGGCCGGTAATCGCTACTTCTTCAATATCGGCCGCCTTCATCGGCTGGCCGTCGAGCACCAATGCATTCACGCTGCAAATACTAAGCTGGCGGTCCATGGTCTGTGAAGAGCGCCGCGCGCACGATTCACTGTTCACTGTTCACCGTCGACTGCCCACCGCTCTCCGGTCACTGCCCTGTTAAAATCGATCTTTCGGAGACGCTTATGCCCGACGCAACCTGCGATATCGGCCTCATCGGTCTTGCCGTTATGGGACAGAACCTTGTCCTCAACATGAACGACCACGGATTCAAAGTCGCGGTCTTCAACCGCACCGTTTCAAAGGTCGACGACTTCATCGCCAACGAGGCCAAAGGCACACAGGTCGTTGGCGCTCATTCGATGCAGGAGCTCATCGGCCTGCTCAAGCGCCCGCGCCGCGTGATGCTGATGGTCAAGGCCGGCGAAACTGTCGACCAGATGATCGACCAGATTCTGCCCCATCTCGAAGCCGGCGACATCGTCATCGACGGCGGCAATTCACTGTTCACCGATTCGAACCGCCGCACCAAAGCTCTCTCCGAAAAAGGCATCCTCTTCATCGGTACCGGCGTGAGCGGCGGCGAAGAAGGCGCGCGCCGCGGACCCTCCATCATGCCCGGTGGCAACCCCGCTGCCTGGCCTTCAGTCAAGCCCATCTTCCAGGCCATCGCCGCAAAAGTTGAAGACGGCACTCCCTGCTGCGACTGGGTGGGCGAAGATGGCGCCGGCCACTACGTCAAGATGGTGCACAACGGCATCGAATACGGCGACATGCAGCTCATCTGCGAGGCCTACGACTTACTTAAACACGGCCTCGGCCTCACTCCCGACGAGCTGCACGATGTGTTCGCCGACTGGAACAAGGGCGAGCTCGACAGCTACCTCATCGAAATCTCGTCGCAGATTTTTGCCAAGAAAGACGAAGACGGCTCTCCGCTGGTCGATAAGATTCTCGACACCGCCGGCCAGAAGGGCACCGGCAAATGGACCGTGATCAGCGCGCTCGACACCGGCCAGCCCGTCACCCTCATCGGCGAGAGCGTCTTTGCGCGCTGTTTGTCGGCGCTCAAAGAGGAACGCGTCGAAGCATCAAATGTATTGCGCGGGCCCAAGTCAAAACCCAACCCAGGCGATCGCGCCAAATTCATTGAAGATGTGCGCCGTGCACTCTTCTGCTCAAAAATCATCAGCTACGCGCAGGGCTACATGCTGCTGCGCGCCGCCGCCAAAGAGAACAACTGGAACCTGAATATGGGCGGCATCGCCCTCATGTGGCGCGGCGGCTGTATCATTCGCAGCCAGTTCCTGGGCAAGATCAAAGATGCATTCAAGAAAAACAAGAATCTCGACAATCTGCTGCTCGACAAATATTTCTCGCGCCTCGTGAACAAGTACCAGGCATCGTGGCGCAAAGCCCTGGTGCACGCGGTCAAAATGGGCGTGCCCACTCCGGCCTTCTCAACCGCGCTCGCATTTTTCGATGGATACCGCACCGAGCGCCTGCCACAAAACCTGCTCCAGGCCCAGCGCGACTTCTTCGGCGCGCATACCTACGAACGGGTAGACCAGCCCCGTGGCCAGTTCTTCCACACCAACTGGACCGGCCACGGCGGAAGAGTGTCGTCGGGCACCTACAACGTTTGAGAACAAGTAGCGCCGCGCTCCCGCGCGGTTGTCGAGCCGGTCTCCGGACCGGCGCCGGGAATTCTTCGTCCACAACGACAATGGGTGCCCCACCTTCGCGACGCTCTTGTTTTTTGTCGCTAGGGTGGGAGGCACAAACCCGACGGCGATTTCCTCACCGAAATCACCGGGGAACCCGCGCCGTAGGTGCAACGTTCGTTAGCCCCACGTTTCAACGTGGGGAAAAGCGCCCCATACCGCGCGAGTCCCGTAGGGACGATGGAGGGAGCAGTGGCCGGGTGCCCCCGGGTCCCTCGCTTTTGGGGATCGGGGAGACGGCAAACACAACCCCTGCCCCGCTTCACGCACACCATTTGCCTTTCCCTCCCAACGCGCACACAATTGATCTGCTGACGCACTCACCGGAGAGGCCGCAATGAAAACCCGCTACTGGAACCGCCGCGAATTCGACGTCACACCCAACGGTTTCTTCACCGTCCTCAGGCCTTCCGGCTGGTTTTCGGCAACTCGCCTGCCCGAGGGTTTCCGCTACCTCATTAGAGGTGCACCCGATCCCCGCTTGAAGATCCCGCAGGCTACCGAAGGTTCCGGCTTGGGCTTGCCGCCGCAAATCCTGACGACCGATTCGAATCAGCCATTCCTTAGCCGCTTCGTATTGGTCGTTTTGGGGGCAATTGCGCTCACCTCGGGTCTGCTGTGGTGCCTTTTTCACGCCTGAATTCCCGGCGCGCGTTTGCAGATAATTACGTCCAACGGGCGCATACTTCTCTCATGGGTCGAACTCCCTTCGTCGCGGATACATGCATCGGTCGCGCACGCCGGCGTCGGCTTTTGTAACCCGAGCGGTTTCAATCATTTGCCGCTAACTCGCATGGAATCAGACATGCGAACAGAAATTCACGCGCCAATTTGCTGAAAACACTACTCCTTGCCCTCGGGGAGGAGGGGGGAGGGTATCGATGCTTGGCTCCCTGGACCAGCGCCAATTTCATCGTCCTCCAAAAACTGGCCCGTAAAATAGTCAAGGACCCACTTACCACTTCCGCCTTTTTCGGAGCACGACTCGCAATGTCTACCATCCTCGAAAACCTTCCTGTCGGCCAGAAGGTCGGCATCGCTTTTTCCGGCGGCCTCGACACCAGTGCCGCGCTGCACTGGATGAAGCTCAAAGGCGCACGGCCTTATGCCTATACCGCGAACCTCGGCCAGCCCGACGAGAAGGACTACGACGCCATTCCCCGCGCCGCGCTCGAGTATGGAGCCGAGAACGCCCGCCTCATCGACTGCCGTGCCCAACTTGTCCGCGAAGGTCTGGCCGCGCTACAGAGCGGAGCCTTCCACATCACCACTGCTGGAGTGGCCTACTTCAACACCACACCGATTGGCCGCGCGGTTACCGGAACCATGCTCGTCGCCGCCATGAAAGAAGACGACGTCAGCGTCTGGGGCGACGGATCGACCTTCAAGGGCAACGACATTGAGCGCTTCTATCGCTACGGCCTGCTGGTCAACCCCGACCTCAAAATTTACAAACCCTGGCTCGACCCCGCGTTCATCGACGAGTTGGGCGGCCGCGCCGAGATGTCGGCCTTTATGCAGAAGGCCGGCTTCGAGTACAAGATGTCGGCCGAGAAGGCCTACTCCACTGACTCAAACCTGCTGGGCGCCACGCACGAGGCTAAGGATCTCGAGCACCTTTCGAGCAGCATGAGGATCGTTGTGCCCATCATGGGCGTTGCCTCATGGCGTAGCGATGTAGAGGTGCAGCCCGAAGAGGTGACGGTCACGTTCCACGAAGGCGCCCCCGTCGCGCTCAACAGCAAAGACTTCGCCGACCAGGTGGAGTTGCTGCTCGAAGCCAATCGCATCGGCGGGCGCCACGGGCTGGGCATGAGCGATCAGATTGAGAACCGGATCATCGAAGCGAAATCCCGCGGCATCTACGAAGCCCCGGGCCTGGCGCTGCTTTACATTGCATACGAGCGCCTGGTCACCGGAATCCATAACGAAGACACCATCGAGCAGTATCGCGAGAACGGACGCAAACTGGGCCGGCTGCTCTACCAGGGCCGCTGGTTCGATCCGCAGGCCATCATGCTGCGCGAGAGCGCGCAGCGCTGGGTGGCAAGCGCCGTCACCGGCACGGTTACGCTGGAACTGCGCCGGGGCAACGACTATACGATTCTGAACACCGAGTCTCCTAACCTGACCTTCAAGCCCGAGCGGCTCTCGATGGAGAAGACCGATTCGGCCTTTTCGCCGCGCGATCGCATCGGCCAGCTCACCATGCGCAACCTCGACATCACCGACACGCGCGATAAATTGCTGACCTACGCGCAGGCGGGATTGCTGACGCCGGGGGCGGAGGGCTTTGTGCCGAAGCTCAAGAGCGGCGACGAAAAGTAGCGCCGGGCTCCAGCCCGGTTGTCGTGAGCGCGTTACAGCTCGCACGCACCTATTCTCCCCGGCGCAAAAAATGCAAACCCATCCCTGCGGCTTCTTAAGTCGCAAGGATGGGCAATCGGCAGGTTTGCCAGAATTGTTGACTCAGGGCCGCTCGTTTTGGGCCCGCGCCTTGGCTTGGAGCACGGCATCCTTGAGTGCGATCTCGAAGGCATGCGCCTTGCTTGCCACAACTTCCTGGTCGAGAAGCCGCCAATCAAATACGATGGACCGCTGCCACGCTTCGAACTCGCCATCCAGCGGCTCGCGAAAGCGCCCCGACCACATCTTCGCGGATTGTTGCTCGTTCGGCATTCTTTTAAGCGTACCCGACTTTACTCTTTCTCCTTGCCATTTTTGAGCTG
>JASHVU010000706.1 GCA_030044455.1 Acidobacteriaceae bacterium
CAGAATAGGGTTCGGCGGCCTCGGGGTGGCGGCTAAGGTAGCGGCCGGCTTCAGCGCAGCCAACGGCATGAAGCAGCTGGGTGGCTGTTGAAGACGAGGTGCTGACGATGTGCAGTTCGCGGCTGCTCCAATGAGTAGGCATCTGCCGGCCCCCACTGGCGGGGTCGGCGGCGGCGCCCACCGCCTGGAGGAACATATCGTAAGGGCTGACGCCCAGGGCCAGGCAGAGAGCGCGATCGCGATAATAGGGGAAAAACCAATCGTAGCCCGGTTTGAGGGCGAGCGCAGCGGCAACCTGGACACCTTCATGGCCGGCTCCGGAGACCTGGAAGAAGACCCTCTGCTGTCGTTTCAAGAGGATCTCCCGATCGTCAACGCGCCGGGAAAGCACCATCAGCCGATAGACCTGAATCAACTGCTGTGCGCTCAAACCCTCAGAGATACCGAACGGCTGAGGCGCCCGAGCGCTGGAAAGAGCCACTTCCATTACGATCGACCCCCTGAAGCAATTCCTGGGTTACCGTGTCCTGGAACCCGTAACCTCGAGTCGACGCGACCACCAGGGAGACGTCGACCTCGCAGTAGCCCATGACGGAGATACTTACCCGGGAATTGCCGTAGAGGCTGACCTTAACTTTCCCGCAGGTCAGCCGGCGAGCGAAAGTCAATATCAGACTCTAAACGTCCAAACAGATTGTAACAATCCTTCGGGCGCGGCAAAACTGGGTTGATGGGACGGGATTTGCACATGCCGGGGAAACGGTTGTGCCCGCGTCGTAGAGGCGCTCGAACTATTGGCTGATTGGCGGCCCGTAAATAGGGAAGAGATTGGTGGAAGGTGGAGGCAAGGTCTGGGTCATCTTGTCGCGGACATTGTGGGCGAGTTTCTCAATCTCTGCCACCTTGCGCAACTGGTCCGGAGTGAGCGATCCCGAATTGGAGTGAGCGATCTCGTTGTTGAGCTCGGTAGCCAGTTTGAACAGCTTGTCGGAATCGGAAACCAGCGATTTATGGCGCTCGTTGTTCAGCATCTTGGCCCGACGCTGCGCAATGGTTGAGTCAAACCCCGGGCTATCGGGGTCGGTGGCGTAATCGAGTTGCTGACGTTGCGCGGTGACTGCGCCCTGACCGCCTAGAACGGAGCCCTTGTTTGACAGGTTCGACTGCGCCAAACCAGCTCTGAAGGGGACGATGAGGAGAAGTGCCAGAAACAATAGCAAGTAGAAGCGCTGCCGCGAAGCTGCGGTAATGTTTGCGGCTTTCGGATTTAGATCGCTCATGGTGCTATCTGCTTTCATGCGGCGGTGCTTCCTCGTTGCTGGCTGAAATCGCAATTCCGCTTCTCACTTTGTGAGCCATCTGTTCGAGTTCGTTTGCCTTGCGAACCACGGTGACGGAGAGTTCGTCTTTGCGGGTTTTGTCCACCTGGGCCTTGAGGTCGGTGGCAAGTTTGAGCAAGTCCGCGCACTCGTCGGTTACCTGCTGCTTGCGCTTCTGGTCAGGAGTCATGCCCTCGTAGGGTGGGCGCGCCGGGGCTGGATCAACGGCAGTTGCGGGTTGAGCGGGGGTTGGGGTTGCGTCCTGCTGCGCTGGTGCGGGAGACGATTGCGCGTCGGGTGCTGGTTGTGCCGGAGCAGGAGTTGCTTGCTGCGTATCGGATTGCGCCGGAGCCGGAGGGGATTGCTGTGGCTGCTCCGACTGGGCCCGGGAACGGGCGGGACTGCCTGCAAACACGGCCAGCGGGAACAACGCACAGATTCCCAGCGATCCAACCAGAAGCCGGTAGGAGACAGGTCCGGAGCGATGAGTCTTCGCTGCCATGGGAACCTCAGCATCTTACACAGGAAGTGCTGGTCCGAGGGATCCTGGATCAGGGAACGGATGCGGATCGTAAGGTCACTCGAGGGCGCTTGCGTACAGTCTAGTCTAGAAACAGAGGTCTTGCCATGGGTGGTTGGATGATTGCGACAAATATTTGGTGGGCTGCCCGGTGGGGATGGTTTGCCGAAGGCCGTTTTCTGGGCCGTGTGCTGGACGAATGGGCCGCAGACAGCCAGGAATTCCTGCATACCAAGCTGCCGCACCTCATAGTAATTGCCGCAATCGCGTTTTTTCTGAACAAGTTGCTGGAAATCGGTACGAACCGCATGGTGCGAGTGGCCGAGACGCACGCGACCAAGCGCGGCCGGGTCGGCGAGATCAGGACGCTCTCGGGCGTAATTCGCGCTACCGGGCTGGCAATTATCGGGGCAATTGCGGGAATGCAGATTCTGGACGCGTTTGGGGTGAACCTGGCGCCCTTGCTGGCCTCGGCGGGCATTGCCGGCGTAGCGATCGGCCTGGCGGCGCAGACGATCGTCAAGGATATGTTCAACGGCGTTCTGATCCTGGTGGAGGGCCAGTTCAACGTAGGCGACACGGTGAGGCTGGCCGGGCTTTTGGGGACGGTGGAGTCAATGACGCTGCGCAAGACCACGGTGCGCGACGGCGACGGAACGCTGTACGTGATTCCCAACTCGCAGATCACGACAGTGGCCAACCTGAGTGCGGGCTACTCGGTGGCCACGATCAATGTGAGCGCGGATTTCTCGGCAAATCCCGATGAGGTGATTGCGCTGTTGAACGGGATCGCAATGGAAGTGCGGCAGAGCGACGAATTCAAAGATCTGTTTGTCGCCGATCCGCAGGTGCTGGGCGTGGATTCAGTGAAGGGATCGCAATTGATCATCCCGGTAGTCTTCAAGACTCTGGCGACCAAGCAATATGGGCCGATGCGGGAGTTTCAGCGGCGGGTACGGCTGGCATTTGAAGAGCATCACCTGTTGCCGGGCGATCCGAATCGCGTGTTCATGGCGACTGGCAGCGGAGTGGCAATTGGCGCGATGGCGCACGAAGAGCCGGCCGCGGCGGTGCACGATCCCACGACTCTGAAGCCACAGGAGACGAATCCGTTTACGGGGGAGTAGTAGGCGCGGCTTAGCCAGCAGAGCCGATGGCGCCGGCCAGCGCTTCGGGATCGGTGATGGGTGGCAGGCAGGTGCGGCCTTTGCAGACCAGAGCCCAGGCTTCGGCGCCGGCGGGCGGAGGAACAAGAAGCAGAGTCTCGGCGAGACCTTCAGGAATGCCCCCCGACACGATGCGCGCGGCATCGAGATGAATCACAGTTTTGTTGGGCGCGTAGCCGGCTTGCGCCGCGACTTCAAGCTCGGATGCGCGGCTGCCGGAGCCGACAATAACGATCTGAATCGGATCGAGCAACAGACGCGCGAGGGTCAGTCCGTAGCTGCCGGCGTAGAGGCCAAAGTGCTCCACGATACCGGCAAAGCACTCAAGCGTGTCTTCGGCGATCTCACGATATTTCTCTTTGCCACTCAGCAAACCAAGACGCAAAAGTGCGCTAGCACCGATGGGATTCCCGGCGGGGGTGGGCGAGTCCTGCAGCGGCTTGCGGCGGGCAGAGAGCGCGCCGAGGGCCGCGCCAGATGCAGGCGCCGGTGAGTCGTAAAATGCGCCGGCGGCTGGATCGTAAAAGTGGGCGATCATGGCATCGGCGAGGGTAACGGCCGCGTTGTAGTAGCGCATTTCGCCGCTCGCGAGCCAGGCGTCGATGCAGGCGTGGATGGTGAAAGCGTAATCGTCGAGCGTGCCGGGCGCTGGCTCGGCGGGCGCAATGCCGTCAGGATAGGCAATAACGTGGCGCAATGACTCAGCACCATTCCACGCTTCGGCCAGCAGACGGTCGAGCGTGCGCAGCGCAAACTCGCGCGTAGACAAAGCAGCGGCAGCGGCAGCTTCGAGATACGCGGTGACGGCCATCGCGTTCCAGCCGGTGTAGAGCGTTCGATCGATGAAGGGCGTTGGACGCAATGCGCGCGCGGTGAGAAGCTTGCTGCGCGCTGAATCGATAAGCTGCTTGACCGAATTTTCATCGATGTTGAGTTGCCTGGCAAGTTCAGTAATCGAGTATTTGACGTGAAGGACATTTTTCGCCGGGTTGTGGTGCATGTCGCCGAGCTCGCCGATGTCCCACCAGGGCGAGGCCACGGCAAGTTCTTCGGCGCTGAGCACACCGCGCGCTTCGTCGAGAGTCCAGGTAAAGTAGTCGCCATCGTCGTCGAGGCCAACATCAGCATCCTGCGAGGCGTAGAAGCCGAGGCGTTCGCGATCGGTCATGGTGGAGTCAAGCCAGGCGGCGATCTCGCCCGCGGTATGCAAAAAATCTTTACGAGCGAGACTCTGGAAGCCGTGCACGTAGTTGCGCAGCAGTTCGGTATTGTCGTAGAGCATCTTTTCGAAGTGCGGGACGCCCCATCGTTCGTCGACTGAGTAGCGATGAAAGCCGCCGGCGAGCTGATCGTAGACGCCGCCGCGAGCCATCTTCTCAAGCGTGACAGTGAAGGCCTCGCGCGCTTGCTGGTCGCCGCTCACTGTCGCAACAAGCAAAAGCAGATCGAGAGCGGCGGGATGAGGAAACTTGGGCTGCGAGCCGAACCCGCCATTGCGCGGATCGAATTGTCGAACGATTGCGCCCGCAATTTTTTGAACCAGCGCGGGGCTGAGATCGGCGGAGCGTCCACTGAAGCTCTCGTTATGCTCGATGGCAGCCATGACGCTTGAGGCAGTTTCGAGAGCCTCGTCGCGACGGTCGTTCCACACCTGAGCCATGGCGAGAAGTACGCGGCCAAATCCGGGGCGTCCATAGCGATCGTCGCGTGGAAAATAGGTTCCGCCGAAGTACGGGCGGCCATCGGGGGTGAGAAATGCGGTGAGCGGCCAGCCTCCCTGGCCGCTGATTGCCGAGACGGCGGCCTGGTAGCGCGTGTCGACGTCGGGGCGCTCGTCGCGATCGACCTTGACGGCGACAAAGTGCTCATTGATGACCTTGGCGATCTCCGGGTCCTCGTAGGATTCGCCGTCCATGACGTGGCACCAATGGCACCAGACAGCGCCGATGTCGAGGAGGATGGGCCGGTTGAGGCTCTGCGCACGGGCAAAGGCCGCTTCGCCCCAGGGATGCCACTCGACGGGCTGATGCCGCGCCGAGCGCAGGTAGGAAGAAGCGGAGTTTTCAAGCTGATTAGTGGGGGTGGAAGCGCCCGTGTGCATGGAGTAAGGATAGCAGTGAGGCAGCGTCCACCCTGCTCAAGCGGAGCATAAACGTGGTTCCCGGCAAGTTGAATCTGAGGTAACCCAGGTCTCAGAATCGAGACCTTGGGCGCCTGCCGGTTGAGATTCGTCGTTTCCCACCGATTTCACTATGAAACCGTGAAATGGATGGGGCAACCCTGCAACCCGGCCCTATTCCCTTCGGCGCTTACTTTCTGGCTAATTCAGCTTCGATGGCGGAAATCAACTCGCGCGCGTCAGGTTGGGTGTCGGGCGAAAAGCGCGCCACCACCTCGCCGTCGCGGCTCACCAAAAACTTCTCGAAATTCCACAGGATCTCGGGATCGGGGAGAGTCTCGATGCCATAGCCTTTGAGCTTTTCTCGGAATGAAATCACGCCGAGGCTGATGGCCTTGGGCTGGGCAGCAATGAGCGCCGAGTAAAGCGGATGTTTTTCAGCGCCGACGACGGTGATCTTGCTGAAGATTGGAAACTGGACGCCATAGTTCAACGAACAGAAAGCTTGAATCTCCTCATTCGTCCCGGGCTCCTGCTGCTTGAAGTCGTTGGCCGGGAAGCCGGCGATGACGAGGCCCTGACCGCGGAAGAGCTCGTAGAGTTTTTCGAGGCCCTCGTATTGCGGAGTGAGGCCGCACTTTGAAGCGACGTTGACGACCAGCAACACCTTGCCTTTGAATTCGGCCAGAGAAGCAGGCTCGCCGCTGAGGGTATGAAGTGGAATATCATAGATGGCTGCGCTCACGGTGAATTTCTCCGTTATGGTTTGGATGCCTATGGTTTTGATGCAAGAATCAGCGGCGAGGGTCCGGGCGAGTCGAGCTGGCGGACGTTGACGAAGCCAGCTTCGCCGAGCCAGGCGCCGATCTCCTCGAATGAGTATGTGCCACCCACGTCGGTATTGACCAGCATGTTGACGGCGAAGATAAGGCCGTTGACCGGGCCGGTGCGATCGGCATTAACGAGAAATTCGGCAATGGAAATGATGCCGCCGGAGGCGAGAGCGGCA
>JASHVU010000068.1 GCA_030044455.1 Acidobacteriaceae bacterium
GGCATCTTACTGGAACGGTGAGCGACCCATGCACGGCGCCGCCGCTGCCGACGGGCAGGACAGCGGATGGTCATTGGCCGCCGGACCGGCAAGTCAGCTGCTACTGGCCCGCCCACAAGCCGCTCGTCGATCTTGGCGTTGATGGCTGGTGGCCCGACCAGGGAGATGGTCTCGATGCGCCGTCGAGACTGGCGCGCAATCGCATGTACTTCGATGGCCAGCAATTGTATCGGCCAAACATGAGGGTCTATGCGCTCCATCGCAATGGCTATGCGGGGATGCAGCGCTACGCAGCTTTTCTCTGGTCGGGAGATGTCTTGTCGAAATGGGAAACGCTAAAGACACACATCTCCAACGCCATCAATACCGGCCTGAGCGGAATTCCCTATTGGGGGACCGACATAGGCGGTTTCATCCCTACTGAGGAATACACGGGCGAGTTATACGCGCGATGGTTTCAGTTTGCCGCGTTCTGTCCGTTGTTTCGCTCTCATGGCCGCGACTGGAGACTGCATCTGCCGTGGGGCTGGAATACTGGAGAAATTGGCTACCCTGAAACACCCAGCTATCATCCCACGCCGGCAGAGTTGCGCAACCCGGCCATCGAGCCCGTATGCAAAAAGTATCTGGAGATTCGCTATCGGCTCATGCCTTATATCTATTCCGCCGTACGAGAAACCTGCGCAACCGGATTGCCCATCATCCGCGCCTTGTGGTTGCATTATGCTGACGATACCCAGGCTGTAGCGCGGGGAGATCAGTACCTGTTCGGCAGAGACATTCTCGTCGCACCGGTTGTAGAGAAGGGCGCAACCAGCCGCAGTCTCTATCTGCCGCGCGGTGTCTGGTACGATTTTTGGACGAACCAGAAGCACGAGGGCGGCCAAGAGATTGCGCGCAGTGTTGATCTGAACACCATGCCATTGTATGTTCGCGCGGGCGCAGTCGTTCCCGCAGGACCGCTCAAGCAATATACAAGCGAACCGGTGGATGGACCGTTGACGCTGACAGTTTATCCAGGCGCTGACGGCCATTCTTTTCTCTATGAGGATGATGGGGAAAGCTTCAATTTTCGAAATGGAGAATTCATGCAGATCGAAATGCATTGGAGTGACGCACAGCGAAGGCTCGCACTTAAACTGGCTCCGGGCGCTCGCATGATGCGGCCAACGCCGATTTCTATTGAGGTCAGGTTGGCCAATGGCAGCGGGACAATGAGTGTCGCCTTCGATGGCAAGCCCCTCTCCGTCACGCTTTGACCCGCAACCTTATGAGGGCTCCTTTTGATGGGTTCGAGCAGATTGAAAACCTGAGCTTGTGCTTGATCCCCTTCGGACACTTGCACAGTTCTTTGGCTGCTAACTCGGGTCTGCTATCCGAGCGGGTGTACTCCGGAACGCCGGCCTCAAACATCGCCGCGGCCAAGGCTCCGCCAGCATCGTCGTCAACTGCGGATTCTTAAGCAATGAATGGACTTCGGACGCCTTCACCGGCTGGCGCCGCACACCATCTTGCGCCGTGGTTCGCGGGCTTGACTCTTCCGATACGGATGTAGCTGAATGGTGCTCATCTCTGCTTAGCCGTGGTCGTGACCAAGACCTTATTCTTCTGCGGCCACATGAACGACTCCAATGATCGAATTCACTTTTGATCGTTTAGGCAGCTGTTTTTCGCGATTCAAGCCGAGCTGCGGCCTGGTCCGGTTTGCGCAGCAGCATCTGAAAAAGCTGAATACGACCTGCGCGGAATGCGCGCGCCGATGCCGCCATATAGAGCCTCCATGTTCGGTAAGTGGCATCGTTTGTCGCCTCTCGCGCTTGGGTTGCGTGCTTTTCGAGGAGTTCAACCCAGCGATCGAGAGTCAAGGCGTAGTGATCACCAAAGCCACCAACGTCTTGAACTTCTAATCCGCTCATTTCAGCCTGTTGGACCGCCTTATACAACGGGACCAACTCCCCATCGGGAAAGACATATTTATCGATAAAGGATGCGCCCGGCCGGTGATAGATTGCGGAATCCGCGATTCCGCTGTTGAGGAATACGCCTCTGGGTCGCAGCAGTTGAAACGCCTGCGCGAAGTAGAGCGGGAGCATCGATTCTCCAACATGCTCGAACATTCCGATACTGGCAATCTTGTCGTAGGCTTCCGCTTGTTCGAGATCGCGATAGTCGCAGACCCGGACAGCGCAGCGATTTTCAAGCCCGGCGGAGCGAATTCGCTCCCAGGCAAATTGAGCCTGATTCGTGCTCGCCGTAATGCCTAAAGCCTCGACGCCGAAGTGCGACGCAGCATAGGTGACCAGGCCACCCCAACCGCATCCGATGTCGAGGAATCTGTCTCCCGGTTTCAACATGAGTTTCCGGCATAAGCGATCCAGCTTGCGAATTTGTGCCGTGTTCAGATCCTCGTCAGGCGACTCAAAAAATGCTGCCGAATATTGCATGTATGGGTCTAGCCAGAGTTGGTAGAACTCGTTGGAAACGTCATAGTGCCGGGCAATAGCGGCGCGGTCCCTCTCGCGGGAATGAATGTCGCCTGCCAATTGGAGGTCGGGATCGTTTGCGGCGTTTTTGTGCAGGGGCGCAGCAGCGCCAAGCAGCCGACTGTCTAACTTTCCGTTGAACTCGGACGGAAGCGACATCAGCAATTCGGCAAATTGCAAGGCGGCTTCGAAATCACCTTCGACATCCAAGTCGCCACTGATGAAGGCTTCCCCCAGTGTCAATTCGTCCGGATTGTCTAGGATCTTCTCCAGCACACCCGGATGGTTAATAACCAGAGTGAATTTCGACCGAGGTGTCGACGCCAGATTCGTCCCGTCTGCGAACCTGACGGAGAATTCACAGTCACCATATTCGTTAATTAGTCGGTGGAAGAATTTCGAGGCGAAGTGTTTCGTCAGGTGCAGTTGCGCGGGTTCAATAACAAATGCAAACATGATTCCTACTCCCAGGGTTCATGTTCACTCATGGAATTAGATTCGATTTCAACGGGATGAGATGTCTTTCCGGCGATGGTTATGCCTCATCGACAGTCCGTCGGTCTTTGGTTTCACGCCAAAGTTAGCACGAATCGGACGACCCAACCATCTATTAACCGTTAAGTTATCGAGACTTCCATTCAATTTCTCGGGGAGATGGAGTTT
>JASHVU010000069.1 GCA_030044455.1 Acidobacteriaceae bacterium
TCCGAATTTCGAGCCCGTCCGGCAGATGTTGACTCAGCCGATTATCTCCAAAGTCCCCGCAGGCGCGGGGCTGTTATTTGTCTTGTCCGATTTTGACAAAGATTGGGAAACTGCGACGATCCGGCCGCTTGAAACCCGTGTTGCTGTCGACGTGGAATACGTGCCTGGATATAAAGCCGGGCTTTATCCGGCCTCAAAATGGTCGCCCGGCATCGATTCATCGGTCCTCGGCTCCTATGAATTGAGAGCGCCGTGGCGCCTTAGCATTCCATATTTGCCAAGGTAAGCAGGATGGTCAACCACGAAGCCGGTTAGCTGGAAGGAGCAGCCTTTTATGACAGCGCAAACCCAGGCCGTTTCAATCGGCGTCTCACTGGCCGCAACTATTCTTGAATTACACCAATCCAAGACAGACCTGCTCAATACACTTGCTTCTCGGCACTCACGGCGGAGCTATGAATACGCCATCGAGAGGTTCATCGCCTGGTACTGCTACTAACCCAGATTGGAGTTCAACCGTTCCGTCGTAGTGAGATACCGCTCATTCCTGGAGCGCCTCTCCTTGTCCGCAGCTACGATCAACCTGCATCTATCTGCGATTCGGAGGCTCGCCGATGATTCTGCAGAGAGCGGATGGCTGAGCCCGGAACTGGCGATTGGAATTCGACGGGTTAAGGGAGTCAAGCGGCTCGCACGGAAGATCGGCAACTGGCTTACCCGCAATGAGGCTCAAGCGCTAGTGAACACTGCTTCGAAGGCCGAACTACGCGGCAGGAGAGATGAAGCAATGGTCGGACTGCTGTTGGGATGCGGGTTAAGACGCTCGGAAGTAGTTGGCTTGAACCTCGATCAGCTGCAATCGAGAGAGGGTCACTGGGTTATTGTCGATCTGCTCGGCGAGGGAGCAAGAATACGAACCGTACCGGTGCCATGGTGGGCCAAGGAACTTGTCGATGCCTGGCTCCGACATTCCGGCATGAGCGACAGAAAAGTATCCAGACAGGTCTTGAAGGGAGGAATGTTACAACCCTCTGGCGTCACCGCAACCGTGGTCTGGTCGCAGTCGTCGGCCCAGCGGACAGCAACCTGTTCCAGCCCGGACGACACTGGGACAAAGAGGATCGTTACCTCAAAGGGGCTTCGCTGTCGACGTTGACCCGCCAAGATCTCAGCCGGCTGCAAAGCTCCTCCTCCTGAAGAAAACCCAACTGAAAGAGAATATAGCTTCTTACTCGCAGCCTCGATCACATGGCGCAGCTTTTTGGCCGGTTATCGCCCTCAAGTCGTCAATCGAAGTTCCGTTCAGTTTGTGCTTCCCATAGAAGTTCGAGTGGTGTAAGATTACTTCCCATAGAACTTCGAGTGGAGGGACAGATGGGCAAAAAGAACCAACCCGAAAGCGAGATGCTGAAGGGCACTCTGGACATGATGATCCTGCGGACCCTGGTGGGTGGAGACGCGCATGGGCACACCATCGCGAAAGTCATTGAGCGCACCTCCGAAGACGTGCTCGAAGTGGAACAGGGCTCGCTGTATCCGGCTCTGCATCGGCTGGAGGATCGGGGTTGGGTGGCTTCTTCCTGGGGCCCGAGCGAAAACAATCGCAAGGCCAAGTTCTACCGGTTAACGGCACAAGGCCGTAAGCAGTTGATTCGAGAGACCAGCCGCTGGCGGCAAATGACTCGTGCGATCGACCTTGTGATGGGCGAAGAAGGGGGTGCGCAATGAGTTGGTTGAGATTTTTCCGGCGCAGACGCTCTGACACTGAACTGCAGGACGAGATTGAGGCCTATCTAGCCGAAGAGTCAGCCGACAATGAGGCGCGCGGCATGTCACCCGATGAAGCCCGGCGGCAGGCCCGATTGAAGTTTGGCAACGCGCAGAAGGTGCGCGAATCGCTGTGGATGCAGAACACTCCCCAACGGTTGACCGCTATGGCCCGCGACGTAAAATACGCTTTTCGCACATTGAGCCGCACGCCCGGATTCACGATCATCGCGGTCGCGGTCATGGCTCTTTGCATCGGCGCGGCTACATCCCTTTTCACCATTGTGAGATCCGTTCTGCTGAGGCCGCTTCCGTTCCGGGATCCCGACCAGTTGGTGATGGTGTATGACCATCATCGAGGATCTGGGGAGAACCCGGATTCCAGGTACACTCCCGTTGCAGCGGCAGACTTTTACGACTGGTGCTCGATGACTCACGGTTTTGAAGAGATGGCTGTCATCACTTACGGCGGCTACAGCCTGACCGGAGAACGCGGCGAACTGCCGGAGTCGGTCAACGCGGCTGCGGCCTCATGGAATCTGTTTTCGCTCCTAGGAGTGCAGCCTGCGTTCGGCAGGACGTTTACTGAGTTAGAAGACCAGCACGGCAGCACCGTAGTCATGCTGACCTGGAAAGTGTTTCAGAGACGGTTTGCCGGCGACGCCAGGATCGTGGGTCGTCAGATTCATCTCAACGGCTCACCTTTCACGGTCGTCGGAGTGCTGCCCTCGTGGTTCAACTATCCTAATGCAAGCATTCAGTTGTGGGTTCCCTATCAAGCGTTTGCCACACCAGAACTCTTGAAGCATCACGACTGGCACCAGAGCCAGGTGATAGCACGGTTGCGCCGTCACGTGAGCCTGGCGAGCGCGCTGGAGCAGGTGCGCGCCGTACAGTACCAGCTTCATTTGCAATACCCAAATGAACCTGTGAGCGACGATGTAATACCACGGTTGCTCAACGAAGATCTGGCCGGGAACGTGAAAAAACCGCTCAATCTGATGCTCTCCGCCGTCGGCTGCATGCTGCTGATAGGCTGCCTCAACATCTCGAATCTGCTGGTTGCGCGGGGCGCGGCGCGCCAGAAGGAAGTGGCCATTCGCAGCGCTCTCGGAGCTCAGCGCGCCATTCTCATTCGCGAGCAGTTGACCGAAAGCATGCTGATCTGCGCTGCCGGGGGCCTCGGCGGCATTTTCCTGTCGGTATTGGCTACTCGATCGCTAGCGCATGCGTGGAAAGACCTGCCGACTGCGCAGGGTGTCTATATCGATGGAGCAGTGATTGCATTTGCATGCGTGCTCATGTTCGCAGCGACGCTGATTGCCGGGCTGCTGCCCGCGCTTTCCTCAACGGGCAAAACGATGTTAAATGCCCTGCAGACTTCCCCCCGCACAGGAGCAAGCAGCGTTTCGCGCACAGCGCTGCGAAAGTCTCTGCTGACAACGGAGATCGCAATTACGGTGGTCTTATTGATTGCCGCGGGGCTGCTGCTCAAGAGCTTCCTGCGGCTTCGCTCAGCCGATATGGGCTGTGTTACCCGAAACATGCTCACGCTGTTTTACGGCTTGCCCGGGAATCAATACGACACACCGGAGAAAGTGAACGCATTCAATGAGACATTGCTGGAGCGGGTAAGGGCCATTCCTGGTGTGCGCGCCGTTGCACTGGGAAATACCTTGCCGGGAGCCGGATTTTGGGGAGATATGGTGTTCACGGTGAAAGAGCATCCTCCGCTCAAGCCCGGCGAAGATATGCCCGACGCGTTGGTGCGATGGGCCGATCCTGGTTACTTTACCGCACTCGGAATCCCGCTTGTGACTGGCAGGTTTTTCACGAACGACGAACGTGGTCCTCGATCGTACAAAGTCATTGTGAGCCGTCAACTCGTCCTCCAATACTTTCCCGGTGAAAATCCCATCGGCAAGCACCTGCACGTTACAGCGCATTTCCATCCGGGGATGCCCAACGATGTCGATTATGAAATTGTGGGCGAGGTCGGCGACACCTTGTACCAGGTCGGCAAAGAGTCAAAGGGGACCATGTACTTTCCCATCCTTGAAGGCGATCAAAACGGCGTGATGCTCGCGGTGCGCACCGCATCGGATCCCCTGCAATTCTCCGTGCCTGTGCAAATGCAGATTGCTGCTCTCGATCCGGAGCTTCCTGTTTCCAATGTTCTCACCATGGATCAGATGATCGGGGATTCACTGGTTGATACCAGCCTGACCGCGAGCCTGGTTCTGGCCTTTGCGATTCTGTCTCTGCTTCTCGCTTCGGTGGGATTGTACGGCGTGCTCTCGTACCTGTCCGCTCAGCGGACAACGGAACTGGGAATCCGCATGGCGCTCGGCGCCGAACGAGATCAACTCTTGCGATTGATGCTCGTCGAGGGCCTGCGCCCGGCGCTGTTCGGGCTTGGTCTTGGCCTGGTGGTTAGCGTCGCGGTAACTCGCATCTTCCAGTCGATGCTTTTCGCAACCACGCCTCTCGATCCCGTCGTTCTCTTCGGCGTGATTGCCACACTATTGGCGGTTGCAGTTCTGGCCTGCCTCGTTCCCGCATGGCGCGCTTCCCGGCTGGATCCGATACAAGCACTCCGAACCGATTAGCACCGCCTAAACGGTGATTTGCGCCAAATCGCCAAGGCGCATTGGGACTCCAAACTCCGGGAAGGAGAGTTGTTCTAGCTTGTGCATTCCAGCGGTATTTAGGCCGCCTATATGCGCAAGTGGAACAGGAATGCGCCCTGCCGCAAGATCGTTTTGCAGCTGCGGGATCTGGATCGGGCGAATTCGCTGTGTTGAATAACCCAATTGGGTCAAAGAGGCAGTGGGCATTCGAACAGATCCAGTTGCTACTGGGACATGCATCAATACTCACTACTGAGCTTACTCCTTACATTCTCAGGGGAAGCGTGGGTTCGGCAGCGAAGGTGTTCGGGAAAGACGCCTTTGGCTGGGTACGAGAAAAGGCGCCGGAGCTGTTCCAATGCAGCGAGAGCAGCTCTGGTTAAAGATCGGCACTCTCCCCTCTTTCCCCTTGACATCTAGGGTACAGAGCGATACGCTCCTCTTACCCTCGTTATCTAGGGCAAGAGCTATGGCAAAAAATGACCTGCAAGGCGCGCTTGATCTTCTCATCCTCAAAACTCTTTCGCAGCTTGGTTCTATGCACGGGTATGGGATTGTAATGCACATCCGTCGCGTGACCGACGAGCTGCTGATTGTGGAAGAAGGCTCGCTTTACCCCGCGCTGCACCGCATGGAACAGAACGGCTGGGTACGAGCTACGTGGGCCATTACCGAATATGGTCGTAAAGCCAAGTGGTACGCGCTCACGCGCGCGGGCCGGGACCAACTGGCCAGCCGCGAAAAGAACTGGGCGCAAGTGGCGAAAGGCGTCGATGCGATTTTGCGATTTGCGTGAGGTGATTGATGGCACTGTTGCGAAGGATTCTGTCACTAAGTCGGCGAATGCGCATGAAGCGCGAGATTGAAGCGGAGCTTCGGGAACACATTGCCATGTGCATAGACGACAACATGGACCACGGCATGAGTCAGGAAGAGGCGGAGCGCGAGGCACGCAAGCGCTTTGGGAGCCTCACGGCCACGCGCGAGCGGGTCGCGTCGGAGGACGCTGCGCTCGGCTTGGAAAGTCTCTGGCAAGATCTGTGCGGGGCGCTGCGTGTCTTCCGCAGAAGCCCAGGCTTTTCTCTGGTCGTCATCGCCACCCTGGCGCTCGGCATCGGCGCCAACACCGCGATCTTCGAGATCTTCAATGCGGTGAGACTGCGAACCCTCCCCATCGCAAACCCTGGCGAGTTGGTGGAATTGCGCATCGCCGGCGGGAATCCGACTGGACTTGGGGTCTCCAGCAATGCCTTCACTGACTTCACCCTTCCCATGTGGGAGGAGGTAAAAGATCATCACGATCCGTTGTCCGGCATCTTTGCCTGGGCGACAGGCACCGCGACCGTGGGCTCCCCGGGGGCGACTCACCAGGTGAATGCTCTCGGGGTCACCGGAGAGTTCTTCAGTGTGCTCGGGGTCACCCCAGTTCAGGGACGCCTGATCGAACCGCAGGATGAGAGTGCATGCCAGACCTCGGGGGTCGTGGTCAGCTACCCATTCTGGAAGTCGCATATGGGCGGTGAGCCGATCACCCCGAAAAGCACCATCGTTGCCGGAGGGCAATCGTTGCAGGTTCTTGGTGTTACATCGCCGTCCTTCTTCGGTATGGTCGTCGGCGACCGCTTCGATGTTGCTTATACTGCTTGTACGCCTCCCAATTCGCCCGCCGACCAGTTTGTCGCCATCGTGATGGGACGGCTGAAACCTGGCTGGACCCTGAAGCAGGCGACGGACTATTTTGACGCGCTGAGTCCCGGGCTTTTTCAAAAGACCGCACCGGTGGGGCTCAGCGCCGAGGCTCTCAAGGCCTGGAAGGCCTTTCGACTGGCCGTATATCCGGCTGGAGCCGGAATCAGCTACCTGCGCAATCAATACAACTCTTCGCTGGAGATCCTGCTGGCGATTACCGGACTGGTGCTGCTAATTGCCTGCGCCAACCTCGCCAATTTGATGCTGGCGCGCGCTAGCGGAAAGAGACAAGAAATCGCGATGCGCATCGCGTTGGGCGCTTCGCGGGGGCGTCTTCTGCGCCAGATCCTGCTGGAGAGCGCGCTGCT
>JASHVU010000707.1 GCA_030044455.1 Acidobacteriaceae bacterium
CGTAGACAAGGATTCCCGTCGTGCTCTGCGTGCTCACATAAACATGTCCAGCCTTGTCAGATGCGATGCCGCCATGCGTGCCGCCAAATACGGTTCCCGCAGGCAATTGTCCCCAACCCACGGAGACCTTGTAGGTCCATTCACCGTTGCCCGTGATGAGTTCAGGCTGCGCGGTGTCGATTGCATCAACTTCCGCCTCTGCGGCTGCGGGATACGGTGTGAGGGCTGCCACTGCCGTGACTCCGGCGGCGGCGCAAAACGTTCGCCTGTCGATGCCGGCTCTTGTGGGTCGATGCTCTTTTTTCATAGTGTGCTCTTCTCCTTCGGCTGCGTCTCTCCTCTTGCGGTGGGCGCGGGCTGCGGCGCTTGCGCTGAGGCAGGTGCGGGTTGCGCCGGCGTGTTGTAGAGATACACGTGGCGTAGGCTCTTGATTGAATTCAACGACGCGGCAGACGCAGCTGTGACCTGGGTCCCACTCAAATTCAGATAACTCAAATGCGAAAGCGAGGCGAGTTTGGGCAAGCCGGCTCCGGTGATCTTTGTCTCTTCAAGGTGCAGCGCTCGCAGATGAGTGAACTGCTTCAGCGTGTCGAAGCTGGCGTCGGTCACCTCGGTGCGGTCGAGTTCAGCCTCCACAATATAGGGCGCGAACTTTTGAAACCGCGCCAGTTGCGCATCATCGAATGTGCTGGCGGTATCCACGGTAAAGAGAATCAGACCGTCAGAGGGTTTGGCCGACACCTGCTTGAGCTTCGCGCCCTGCCCCTGCTCCATCTTCCGGATCTCCGGCATCAGCGAACTGTAATCGCCTACCGGCTCAATGGGCACTTCCGGTAACTCTTCACGAATCGTAACCCCGGCGAGCTTTGCGAGTGTCGGCGATGCGCCCTGATCGATCCACGCCTTGATCCATGCAATCTCATCGGGTTGAAGCGGTGGCCTGCCCTCAGCGGGCATGAACTGCTTGTGATCGGGCGGAAGCGTGATTCGCTGAAAAAGGACGCTCTTGGCAGAGCTTCCTGCAACAATCACCGGACCATCCTGGCCACCTTTCATCAGCAACTCAAACGAGTCCATGCGCAGCCCGCCCTTTGCCTGCCCCTCGCCATGGCAGCTTGAGCAGTTGGAGTCGAGAATCGGATAAATATGCCTGGCATAGAATGAGGTCGAGGATGGCGCGGAGCCAAGAGCCAGCACTCGCTTCATCCCCGCGGGCATATATTGCGTAAGGTAGTTGTTGCCGTAGACAAGCGATCCACCCTGGTGCGCGGTAAATAGGAGCGCCAGCAACATGCAGGCAAGCAATGCGGGATATGTGTATCGAGCGCCATGCGCATTCCATTGCGGCCTGGTCAGCAGGCAAATAAGCACAACAATGGTGAGCACGATGCCGCCCCACAGGTGGCGAGTTACGCCAGCGCCGGCGTCGCCGCTTCCATAGGCAAGCAAAAAGCCCAGCGAGAGCGTGAGCAGGCAAGCGGCGAAGGCAAGAGCCAGCACCAAGCCGGCTGCTTCGCGTAGCGCGGGACGCAGTGCGCCGGCCACTTCCAGCAGCGGAAGAAGAACCAGCAGTCCGATGGGAAGATGCACCGCCAGCGGATGAAAGCGGCCCAGAAACTGCTGCCAGTCAGCATGAGGATGACCGTCAAGCTTTACGAGCCATGGCAACGATAAGAGCAGAAGGCTTAAACCGAGCGATGTTCCCCACAAGATGCGAGTAGATTGCTTTGCGGGGAGCAACTGCAGGGCGCGATTCGCCATCGTGCGAAGATTGATCACGCCACCAAACCTGTGACAACACTGGCGGGCACGGGCCCGGTGAGCTTTTGATCGAGACCCTGAAAATTGAACGTCAGCTTGTTGTGGTCGATGCCCAGGCAGTGAAGAATGGTTGCGTTAAAATCCCGCACCGTGACCGGGTCTTTGACAATGTTATAACTGTAGTCATCGGTCTCGCCGTAGGTGATGCCGGGCCGCACGCCACCCCCCGCCATCCAGGTGGTGTAGCAGCGAGGGTGATGATCGCGGCCGTAGTTATCCCGCGTGAGGCCGCCCTGGCTGTAAACGGTGCGCCCGAATTCGCCCGCCCAAATCACCAAAGTGTCGTCCAGCATTCCCCGTTGTTTCAGGTCAGTGATCAGTGCATAGCAGCCGCGGTCTGTTTCCTGGCAGATGATGGGCATGATCTTCGTGACATTGTCGTGCATGTCCCATCCGCGCTTGTAGACCTGTGTAAAGCGCACGCCTCGCTCCGCGAGGCGGCGCGCCATCAGGCAGTTGTATGCAAAGGTCCCCGGCTCTTTCGCATCGGGCCCATACAAATCCCATGTCGACTGCGGTTCCTTACTCAGATCGGCAAGTTCCGGCACCGACGATTGCATCCGGTAAGCCATTTCGTACTGAGCGATGCGCGAGTTTGTTTCCGGGTCCCCAAGTTCTTCATAAGTTTGCCGATTAATCTCATTGACCGCATCAAGCATTTTGCGGCGCACCTCGCGATCCACGCCGTTCGGGTCAGTCAGGTAGAGCACAGGATCGCCCGACGAACGCAGTCCCACGCCCGCGAACTCCGACGAAAGAAACCCACTGCTCCACAGCCGCGATGAGACTGGTTGGTTGTTCTCGGCGGTATTGAGCTTAGTTTGCAGCACCATGAACGTGGGAAGATTGTCGTTCATGCTGCCCAACCCATATGCAAGCCATGAGCCCAGACAGGGTTTGCCGGCATTCATGTTGCCGGTGTTCATCAGCATAATAGCCGGCTCGTGATTGATGGCGTCAGTATTGGTCGATTTTATGATGGTTAGATCATCGACAATTCGCCCCATATTCGGCATCAGGTCGCTCACCCAGGTACCGCTCTGGCCGTAGCGCTTGAACGGCCAATAGGAAGGTGCAACAGGAAATCGAGCCTGCCCGGTGGTCATGCCGGTTAACTGCTGCGTGCCGCGCACTGAGTCTGGCATATCTTTGTCGAACTGCGCGGTCAAGTTCGGCTTGTAGTCCCAGAGGTCGACCTGCGAAGGCCCGCCTGACATGAATAGATAGATGGCGCGTTTGGCCTTAGGCGCAAAGTTCGGAAACTTAGGCGCGTCGCCGGCCTGTGCGCCGGCTGCCGGGTAATTATCGCCACGCAGTGCGCGATTGCCAAGCAGGCTGGCCACGGCAGCCCATCCCAGCACTTTTCCTGAGCGGCCGAGAAAGTGCCTGCGTGTTTGCAATTCTGCCCACTGCTGTTTTACTCGCGCGGGGATCGCAAGGCCGAACACATTCATGACGCGTTCGGAATCGGTACACAACGGATGCTGTTTCATCCAACCTCCATCAACTACTTTGTCACCGTCTGATCCAGGTTCAGCATCTCCGATGCCACCATCGTCCACGCCGCCAGCTCCGGTGCGGGGATCGATGGGTCACTCTTCTTTTCGCCGACTTGAAGCAAATCGCGCGCGGCTTTGGGATCGGCCGTGTAGTGCTTTTCCATTTGCGTAAGTGAGCTTTCAAGAACCGCAGCCATGGTTGGCGGTGGATCGCGCGAGAGCAGAATCTCGCCCATCAGGCTGATGCGCT
>JASHVU010000708.1 GCA_030044455.1 Acidobacteriaceae bacterium
AGTCGACGTCATTACTGGGCTCATCAAGGCCAACGTGCCCACCCGCATAAGCTTCCGCCTGGCCACCAAAGTGGACTCGCGCACCATCCTCGACACCAATGGGGCTGAGGCACTGCTCGGCCGCGGCGACATGCTCTTCCTGCCACCCGGCACCAGCCGACTGATGCGTTTGCACGCGCCCTACGTCAGCGAGAAAGAGACCGCCGCCGTGGTCCAGTTCTGGAAGGATCAGGGCCAGGCGGAGTACGTTGAGGGTTTCCTCGAATCGCCCAAGGACGAGCGCGCCCAAATGGAGGGCGCAAGCGGCGGCGAGGACGAGAACGACCCCTTGTTCGACGATGCAGTGCGGCTGGTCTTTGAATTTGGCAAGGCCTCAACGTCGCTGCTGCAGCGGCGTCTTCGCATCGGCTACGGCCGCGCCGCGCACTTGATCGATCTTATGGAACGCGATGGCCTCGTCGGCCCCGCCGACGGCTCGCGGCCGCGCGAACTACTCAAAGCCCCCGGCTGGCTGCACGAGATTTCGGCGGTGAACGAGTAAAATCGAGCCATCTTCGGAAATCATGCCCTGACGAGGGAATCGATGGGATAGGAACTCCACATCACCCGCGCTGAGGAGTGGTACCAGAGCAAGATGAACCCCATCTCGCTCGAGGAATGGGTTGCGTAGGTGCGTTCTGATCCTAAAATGCGACTCGACGGATACGCCGAAGCGCAGCTTCCAAACGGAGAGACTCTGAGATGCGAGAGCGAAGGGCTCGCTGTGTGGATCCCTTACTCAGGAAATGGCAAAGACGGAAACCTTGCATGGTCCGATCGTCAAAGTGGAGAAGTGTCCGTTAAGAACCCCGATGAAGAAATCATTGCCAAAATGTGCCGGATCGCCAAGGCGCTTGACGCTCGCGTACAGGGCGACACCGGGGAGTTTTACGACGAAGATCAAATTACTTGAGGTTCACGCCAGAGCGAATGCCCTGGCGGGTATCATGCCGAGTCTCCCCCCTACCTCCGTGGCGAGCCTCCCGGCTGGCAGCGCGAAATCTTCGCATCAATCGCGTTATGATAGGCGTCTAATTTTTCAGGCGGCCAGAATGGCCACCCAGCTGCGCTATTCATTTTCGTCCAGGCATTTTCATCTCAAAAGGGCAGCTTCCCGTTGAATCACACGCCTAAAAACCCGGCCGTTTACTCTTACTACACTATGCGCAGGGCCGTTGGTGTTACTGCGCTGTCGCTCCCAATCGTTCTCGCCCTGGGCTCATTCGCGATTTCGCTCGCCGGCCCCGCGCACGTGTTGCCGCATCCGCTCCTCGAGCGCTCTATCAGCGACTACTACCACACGCCCATGCGTAACTACCTTGTGGGCAGCCTTTTTGCCATCGCCGCGTTTCTGGTCTGCACGCGGGGCTACGACTTGCGTGACGAAATCACCGGCTACGTGGCTGGAGGATTGGCTCTGGTCGTTGCTCTCGTCCCCTCGGTAAATCCACATCACTACGTGCACAATCGCTTTCATGACGACCTTGGCCGCGTACACCTGGTGGCTGCCGCGCTCATGTTTTTTGTGCTCGCGTACTTCTGCCTGTTTCTCTTCCGCAAAACCTCGCCCCATAAGCCGCTTACGCGCCGCAAACGTCACCGCAACGGCGTCTTCCTTGCTTGCGGCCTGGCGATGGTGGCCTGCATGTGTGTCATGCTCTCGCTTACCGTCAAATCCCTTCAGGCGGTGCTGTGGCCCACTGGAATCTTGTTCTGGTGCGAATCGCTCGCGCTCATCGCTTTTGGCATCGCCTGGTTGGTGAAAGGCGAAGTCTTCCTGCGTGACAGACCCCAGAATCACAATCATCTGAATCACAACCGTCAGGAAGACAACCAACTCGATTCGGGCCACGAACTTCACGCCTGATCAAACGCTTCGAGGCGGTGGCCTGCCGCAGTCTGCTGAAATCCGCATCTTATCGCTGCTTGCGCCGCTTGACAAATACAGGAGTAAAGCAATTTACTTAAGGGCGGCTATCGGAACCCTCCGTTGACGGATTTGCGCCTTGAAGGTAACGCTCATGCGCGGCCTGACTCCTGCCCGGATGGTTTTGAAAGGGCGCGAGTTTACTCGCGCCGCTAAAACCGCAAAATCAGCGGGGCTTTAGCCCCGGAGGAATATTTTCCAGAGACCTTGATGCACTGAACCACTCAACCGGCAACAGCAAATGAGGAGCAACGCAATGACAGCGCAACGCAAGATGACATACGGGATCGTAGTAGGCAATCGCGGATTTTTTCCTGACCACCTGGCCAAAACCGGCCGCGAAGAGATGATGGCGGCGGTGGAGGCGGCCGGAGCCACGGCAGTGGTTCTTTCACCGGAGCAGTCGAAATACGGGGCGGTGGAAACCTACGACGAGGCAGCGCGCTGCGCGGAGCTGTTCAAGAAACATGCGGAACAGATCGACGGCATCATTGTGACGCTGCCCAACTTCGGCGACGAACGCGGTGTGGCCGACGCGCTGCGCCTGTCGGGATTGAAGGTTCCGGTGCTGATGCAGGCCACGCCCGACCGCTCCGACGCCATGACCATCGCGACGCGCCGCGATAGTTTTTGCGGCAAGATGAGTGCGTGCAACAACCTGATGCAGTACGGCATTCCGTACTCGCTGACCACGCTGCACACCGAGAGCCCGGCCTCGGCGGAGTTCAAAGCCGATCTGGAGTGGTTCGGGCAGGTTTCGCGCATCGTGAAGGGTCTCAAAAACCTGCGCATCGGGGCCATCGGGGCGCGGCCGTCGGCTTTCAATACGGTGCGCTACTCTGAACGGCTGCTCGAGACCAGCGGCATCTCGGTCGAGCCGATTGACTTGAGTGAAATCTTCGGCCGCATCAACAAGATGAAGGACTCCGACGACGCGGCGCAATCGAAGCTTGCCGCCATCAAGCAATATGTGACAACTGCGGGCATCCCGGAAGAAGCGCTGATGAAGATGGCCAAGCTGGGCGCGGTGGTGGACGGGTGGATGAAGCAGACCCATTGCACCATCTCGGCGGTGCAGTGCTGGACCTCGATGGAGGAGTACTTCGGCGTGGTTCCCTGCACCATCATGAGCATGATGTCGAACAACCTGATCCCCTCGGCCTGCGAGGTGGACGTGCCGGGCACGCTGAGCATGTACATGATGGCGCTGGCT
>JASHVU010000709.1 GCA_030044455.1 Acidobacteriaceae bacterium
TCGCGCATCGAGGGAAAGTCGTCCACGCCCACAACCGTCATCACTTTGAACTTGCGGTACTCCTGCTTGTTCATCTTTCCGTCTTCCCATACGACCATCGAAGCCACTGTTTCCGCGCCCTGGATGTGCGAGATATCGAAGCACTCGATCCGGCGCGGCAACTCCGGAAGCATGAGCGAGTCGGCAAGCGCCTCCTGAATGGCTTTCCGCGATGGTTCGAGCACCCTGAACCGCTGTGTGTAGGACTGGTGTGCGTTTTGCCCGGCAAGGTCGACAAGCGACTTTTTGTCGCCGCGCTGCGGCACGGCGACTTCGATCTTGTGCCCCGTCCGCTCGCTGAGTAAAGCGGCAAGCAATTCACGATCGCCAAAGTCCGCGGGCACAAGGATCGTACGCGGCACATATTGCTGATCGATGTAAAGCTGCTTCAGTAGCGCACTAAACATCTGTCCGGCATCAAAGCCCTCATCCACGCTTTTTGTTTTCTCGTTGCCTTGTTGCCTTGTTCCCTCCTGCGCTTCCTGCTCGACGCTTGCTTCGAGCAGGCTCGGCAGGTCTTCCCAGAAGAACTCTCTCCGGTCCACGATCTTCCCGTTGCGCATGTGGAAGAGATTGACGGCCAGCGATCCATCCTCAAAGTGGTAACCGAATACGTCGGCGTCGTCTTCCTCTTCGGCCGTCGCGATGCGCTGCTTTTCCTGCAGTTGATGCACGGTTGAGAGCTGGTCGCGCAGCCTTGCGGCTGCCTCAAATTGCTGCGCCTCGGCTGAGGCGTTCATGCGCGCGGTGAGCGTCTTCTGCAACTCCGCGTGCCGCCCCTCGAGAAAGAGCTGTGCATCTCTGACAGCTTCTGCATATGTTTCTTCAGTCGTGAGCCCCTCCACACACGGACCCAGGCAGCGATGGATGTAATACTGCAGGCAGGCGCGCGGGTGGTAGCGCGACAGATCGACCTTGCAGCTCGGAATGAGGAAGCTGCGATGAATGAGCTCGGCTACGCGGTACGCCAGATTACCGGGGAAGTACGGACCGTAGTAAGCCGAGCCGTCCTTGCGCAACCGCCGCGTGACAAACACCTTGGGGTACCGGTCGGCCAGCGTGAGCTTTACGTAGGGGTAGGTCTTGTCGTCCCGCAGCAGGATGTTGAACCGCGGCTTGCGCTGTTTGATCAGGTTGTTTTCGAGAGCCAGAGCCTCGTGCTCGTTGGCCACCAGGATGTAATCGAGGTCGACCGCCTCGCGCATCAGCGACCCGGTCTTGGCGTTGGCCTGCGAAGCTTCTAACAGGTACGACCTTACCCGCGAGCGCAGGTTCTTGGCCTTCCCCACATAAATCACCTCTCCGTCGGCGTTCTTGTAGAGGTACACACCGGGGTTGGTGGGCAGAGTCCGGATTTTCTCATAGAGATCCATCGCCACAGTCAGTTAACAGAATAGCGTCTGCGGTGATCCATGTGCGCAGCCTCCGAGTCGCTGCATTGGGGGAGGGAATCCTTACCTGTTCGCGTAAAAATTACATGATCGGTTGACCCCGCAGCCCGTGTCCAGGTTTCCGTAAGCCGCTCATCTACAGAAGGTTATAGGTGACTAGTGGATTGGAAACCGTCTTGCAACGTAGAGCGGCGGATAGAAAGGCGACTCCAACTACGGACGGGTCAGTTGCAAGCCAGGAGGCCAGTCCAAAAGGGGACAAACACCATGACCAGGCAATCATTTGCGTGCATATTGGCTACCGCGAGCTTCGCGGTTCTTGGAGCGACCGGCTGCGCGACCAAAAACTACGTAAAAAGTCAAACCGCGCCGATCATTCAGAAGACCGGAGAAGTTGAGAATGCGACGGCTGAAAATAACCGTCAGATTCACAGCGTAGACGAGAACGCACAGGCGGGCATCAAGCAGGCTCAGTCCAGCGCCGACACCGCGAACCAGAACGCGCAGCAGGCGTCAACCGCAGCCGGACAGGCCAACAGCGCAGCCAACGACGTTGCCCAGCGCGCCGACACGCTTGACTCCGTTGTCAAGGGGCTCGACAACTACAAGCAGATTGGCGATGTGTCGGTGAATTTTGGCTTCGACAAGAGCGTGCTGACCGACGACGACAAGCAGCAGCTCGATACCTTTGCGAGCCAGCTCGGAACCGCCAAGAGCTACATTCTCGAGGTCACTGGCGGCACCGATTCAACCGGCCCGGCCCAGTACAACTACGACCTCAGCAATCGCCGCGCCGATGCGGTCGTGCAATACATGGTTACCAAGTACGACATTCCGGCCCACCGCTTCTATCTAATTGGTATTGGCAAAGATCAGGCGGTGGCCGACAACAGCACGCGTGAAGGCCGCGCCAAGAATCGCCGCGTTGAGATGCAGCTGCTCACGAACATGAACCCCGAGACCGCGCAGACATCGCAGACGAGCCAGCCTGCGCCGGCAAGCAACGCCGCACCGAAAACCGGAACCTCAAATCCGAACGATAGCGTGGAATAACCCAGCCTGAGGGCTGAAAGCAGAAGGGCGGACCCGATCGGGCCCGCCCTTTTTGCATTCGGGTTCTGCACTTCAAAGTTGCTTCACATGCTCGACGCGGACCTCATTCGCCGTAAACAAGCGCAGAAACGGCGCGCCTTTTGCCGCGTCCTCAACCGCCGGCCTGCCGTTCGCCTCTTCGCGCTCAACAATGCACACAACCGCCGCTACTTTCATGCCCGCCTCCCGCGCTGCTTCAATGGCGTTGATGGTTGAGGCGCCGGTCGTGCATACGTCGTCGACGATCACCACGCTCGCCCCGTCCCGGCAATACCCCTCAATGCGCCGCTTGGCGCCATGAGCCTTTTCGGTCTTGCGAACCAGGAATCCGTGAATCAGAGGCGCAGCCGGATCTGACTGCGCTCGCCATGCACTGGCGGTCGCCACATTGGAGACGATGGGGTCCGCGCCCATGGTCAGCCCGCCCACAGCTGCTACCTGGATCTGGTTTTCCTCCAGAAGTTCAAGCACGGAGTGCCCGGTAAGACGGCCTCCTTCGGCATGCAACGTCGTCGTGCGGCAGTCGATATAGTAGTCGCTGGTTCCACCCGATGAGAGCGTGAACTGGCCAAGACGAAAGCTCAAGCGTGCGAGCAGTGAGAGAAGTTGTTCGGCGTGAGTTGGCATGGGCATCAATGCGATTGTAAAATCAGCTTCCAGCTACTGGCTATTGGCTGCAATCTACATCTTGTCCAGGTGCTTGAAGCCTTCCGTTCCCAGCAGCATCATCGAAAAGATAAGGAAGTTGTAAAAGGCGTGGACCAGCACGCTTGCCGCCAGCGACCGCGTGATAAGCCGAACCGCGCAGAGAGCAATGCTCACGCAACCGAGCAGGAGGACTGCATCAACGGAGTTGCCGGTTTGTTCCGCGTGCATCATCGCGAAAGGAACGGAAGTGACGACCGACGCAATGGCCATGGCGCTGAAAGACCACTGCGGATTTCCATCGCTTCCGAACGGGCGCCGCGGCGTTTTGTAGAACCTTTCGGCAAGCCAGTCGTAGGCGGTCGAAAGCGCGGGCAGCAGGAATCCGCGAAATAAGAGCTCCTCAAAGAATGGTGCGACGGTAATGCCAAAGAAGAACAGCAGCCAGGCTGCGCCGGGCTGTTTGAAAATCTTCTCAATCGGCGTATTCGACGGGCCCGGGACGAAGATGATATTCACGATCGCCGCCACGTAGCAGAGAAAACTGGTGCCGATAAGGGCCCATCTGTGACGTAGAGCTGTCGCCGCGTTCCAATGCAGGCCGGCGAAAAAGCTCTTGTGCCAGATGAGTGGAAATGTGAAATAGGCGGCAGCAAAAGCAACGAGATAAACAATCATCTCGCTCCCGAGAGTGTAGTGAATGTCGCTGACCGCGGCTTGAAGGCTGGAGACGTGGAAAATATGAATGCGCACAGCGACTTCAAGCAGCACGACCGACGCGAACAGCCCAAACATAAGGTAGATGGCCATCAGTGCAACGTGGCCGAGATGGGGTATGCGAACTGGCGGCTTAGGTTCGGGCCGAAAGACATTAGCGAATAAAGGTGCCTCTTCATCGCCATGCCTGTGCGCGGGCAGATCGATTTGCGAGGATTCTTCGGCAGCTGATTCAATCGTTGCTGCAACCGCATTCGGAATTTCCTGCGGATCTTCGCTGCTCTTTGGCTCCGTTTGAGCCTCTGCGAACGGGTCGGCAGGAGGAGGTATGGATTGCGGGTCATCGCCGGAGGTAAATGTCATTTCGCTCCCCGCTTACCGTTGCGTGCCGGCAGAGTCTTCTTTGTCCGCGCGGATTTTTGAGGAGCGCTACCGTTGTCGTTCCGCTTTGGAGCGCTTTCAGCAGCCGGTGCTTCGTCAGTTTCCGCTTCGACCAGCTTGCCGCTCTCCGTCGTGTAATAGCGCGTGAGGAAGTGGCCGGTATACGAGCCAGGCGTGGCCGCAATATGCGCGGGGCGCCCTTCGGCTATCACCCGTCCTCCGTCTTCGCCGCCCTCGGGACCCAGATCGATGACCCAATCTGCATTCCGTATCACGTCCATGCTGTGCTCAATGATGATGACCGAGTTGCCCAGGTCGGCTAACCGGTGAAGCACCTCGAGCAGCTTGCGGACGTCATCGAAGTGCAGTCCGGTTGTCGGCTCGTCCAGCAGATAGAGCGTGCGACCCGTTTGACGCTTTGAAAGCTCACGGGCCAGCTTCATGCGCTGCGCCTCGCCACCGCTGAGCGTGGTCGCGCTCTGGCCCAGGTGCACGTAGCCGAGGCCAACGTCGACCAGCGTCTGCAGTTTCTGGCGTACCTGCGGTACGTCCTTGAGCAATGGCAGCGCATCTTCAATCGTCAAATCCAGTATGTCGGCGATGGAGTTGCCGTGGAACTTTACGGCCAGGGTTTCCTGGTTGTAGCGCCGGCCGTTGCACACCTCACATTGGACGTAAACGTCGGGCATAAAGTTCATTTCAATGCGGCGCTGCCCGTCGCCCTGGCAGGCTTCGCAACGGCCTCCGGTGACGTTGAAACTGAAGCGGCCGGGCCTGTATCCGCGCTCGCGCGCCTCGGGCAGCATGGCAAACAAGTCGCGGATCGGCGAAAAGACGCCCGTATAGGTGGCCGGATTGGAGCGCGGCGTGCGGCCAATGGGCGACTGATCGATGCGAACAACTTTATCAATCTGCTCCGCGCCGGCCAGAGAATCGTGAGCCCCGGGCTCCTCGCGTGAACCGTAAATGGTCTTGGCCAGTGAGCGGTAAAGAATGTCGTT
>JASHVU010000710.1 GCA_030044455.1 Acidobacteriaceae bacterium
AAGGCGAATCCGGTGGATGCCGTTGATATTATCGGTACGCATGTGCGCAGTGTTCACGCCAAAGATGGCAAATGGCCGACCGATCCTGACAAGCTCGGCGAGGAGGTCCTGATCGGCAACGGGCTGGTCGATTTCAAGAAGGTGTTCACGAAGCTGCACAAGCTGGGATACACGGGCGCGATCACGATTGAACGCGAGACATCGGGGCCGCAGCAGATCGAGGACGTCAAGAACGAAAAGACATACTTGCAGCGAATATTGGATGAGGTATTGGCGTAATTCTCAGGCTTCGCTGTAGGATTCTTGTGCACGGGCTTTAGCGCGGTCTCTGCACTGCGAGGGCAAATGAATCGGCGGGAGTTGATGCAGTCAGGAACAGCGGCGGTTTCAGGAATGTTATTGCTCGATCCACGCGCGGTATTTGGTTACGAGGCGAACTCGGCGGTTCAGCACGGTTTGCTGGGGTGCGGCAATCGCGGCACCGCGGTCGCCACTTCGTTTGCGCAGAACACTTCGGCCCGGGTCGTCGCGCTCGCCGATCTGTTCGCCGATAATCTGGCGGCGGGGCGAGATCACTTCAACAAGCTGAACACCGACCTGGGACAGCCGGCAATCGACAGCAATTTGCTGTTTCGCGGTCCTCATGCCTTTGAGCAGCTTGCAGATGCGAAGCAAGTGGACCTGATCCAGATTTCGACGCCGCCATATTTTCATGTGCAGCACCTTGAGGCGGCGGTGGCCTCGGGAAAGCATGTGTATTGCGAAAAGCCGGTGGGCGTCGACGTCGCACAGGCCAGGCGCGCGCTCGAGATTGCGAAGAAAGTGAAGCCAAACCAAAGCGTCGATATCGGATTCCAATGCCGGCAAGCCCCGCCGATCGCCGCGCTCGACGAGAAGATCAGGGGCGGAGCATTAGGGAAAATCGCTGTGGTCACCGGAAATTATTACGCACCGGCCTCGACCGAGAAGAAGCGAGAAGGTGAGGGGCAGGACGAGTACCGCCTGCGCAACTGGCTGTGGGATCGCGTCCTGTCGGGGGACATTCTTGTTGAGCAGAACATACACATCATCGATTTGTGCAACTGGATGCTGGGCGAGCATCCACTGAAGGCTACGGCCACGGGCGGACGCAACGTGCTCACGCATTATGGCGACTGCTGGGATAATTATCAGGTCGATTTCACTTATCCGAACGATGTGCACTTTTTGTTTGCGTCAACCCAGTATGGGAGCGACGGCGCGTTTGAAGCGGGGCTCAGACTGTCGGGCGCCAACGGCTCAGCGACGTGTCCGTACGCCGGTCCGATCGCGATTACGGGCAGCAATGCGTGGTCGTGGCAGGATTCGGAATCGACCGTGCCGGGATCAGGAAGGTTCGCGGCGAATGGAGCGTTTCTTGACAACCTGAAGTACGCAGATCGCGACAAGGAGCGGACGTTTGTTGCCAGCATTGTTTCAGGACCGGCGCACAATCAAATTGCCGACGGCGTGGACACGGCGTTAAGTTGCATTCTCGGACGCATGGCGGGGTACCAGAAGCGTGAGGTGACGTGGGAAGAGATGCTCGCCCAGAAGGAGAATTGGCCGCTCGGTTTCAGCTTGGAACAGTTTGCCTGAGAGCAGTTCCGAAAGTCCCTCGAAGGAGTGATCGGCGCGGAACGATTCGCGGAAGAACGGCTCCAGTTGCGCGGCGCCGCAGTAACATTTCAGATGTCCAGCAGCGGCAGGGCCGCTTCAGGGAAAGCGGAACAATGAGCGCAAATACTAAGCAGGAAATACCCGGATTGCAGCACATTCAATTTGACGACTCGCCGGTGGAGCGGCTCAACCCGCTCATCGATCGGCAAATGGTTTATGGCGGACGGGCCATGCTGGCGAAGATCATTCTGCGCAAGGGAGCGCAGGTGCCGGAGCACAGCCACGAGAATGAGCAGATTACTTACATCCTTGAGGGTGCGCTTCGATTCGGTCTTGAGGGAAGAGAAATAATAGTACGGGCTGGCGAGGTGCTGGTGATTCCTTCAAATACGCCGCACAGCGCTGAGGCACTCGAAGACACGGTGGACCTGGATATTTTTTGCCCGCCGCGCGCCGATTGGATCAACAAGACCGATGCTTATCTGCGCAGGTAATCTCAATCCGCGGAAAACATCTCAAGGCCGGCGATGACGCGGCGCTAGACCCGAACCACAATCCCCGCATTACAGGCCTCGATACGCGCCGCCGTCCACCACGATGGTTTGACCGGTGACATACGAAGCGCGTTCCGATGCCAGCCAGACCACTGCATCGGCCACTTCCTCGGGGAGCGCCAGGCGGCGCATTGGAATGTCCGCGGTCATTTGCGATTCGTATTCCTGGACGCTGCGCCCAGAAGCCCGGGCGCCGGCTTCAGCCAGATCCTTGACGCGGGCCGTTGCTGTATAGCCGGGCGCTACATTATTGATAGTGATGTTGTCGGGGCCGTACTGAGTGGCGAGTGAGCGAACCAACCCCAGCACTCCGACTCGAACCGAATTGGAAAGCACCAGTTCCAGAACAGGTTGCTTAACGGCGATCGAGGTGATGGCAATCAGCCGTCCCCAATGCTGTTGCTGCATATGGGGCAGCACAGCGTGGGCAAAGGAGACAGTACTGCGCAGATTGAGTTGATATGCGCGATCCCATTCCTCCATGGTGGTTTCAGCAAACGACTTGGCGGGCGGGCCTCCAGCGTTGGTTACGCACACGTCGATGCGGCCATAGTGCCGGTGAACTGCATCGGCGAAATTGCGCACGCGGTCATCCTGGCTCACGTCGAAGGTGTCGGTGTAGACCTCCACGCCATACAGCCGGCGCACTTCCTCAGCGGTTTCGTGCAGTGCTGCGGCGCCACGCGCACACATCGCCAGATGCGCGCCTTCAGCCGCGAGCGCGAGCGCCGTAGCGCGCCCAATTCCCTGGCTTGAAGCTGCGACAATGGCTACACGATTTTTGAGGCCGGTTTCCATGCGGTTAGCATCCTCTCAAGAATCTCAGAGAACAGCGCAATCATTAATGTAACGGGAGATCCTCCGGCTCCGTCGACCATAATTTCACCCGGGCTCAAAATGAATATTACAGGCACTCTGAGCTTGATCAATAGCTCTCAACCGAAGCGCTATGCAGTTTTTGCTGGCGTAAGAATTAACGGCAATAACTCAGGATCCCGTTGGCGATAGATTCGAGAGGAAGCACCTTGCTGACTCCATTGAGTTTGATGGCTTCTTTGGGCATCCCGAAGACGATACAGGTGGCTTCGTCCTGGGCGATGGTGAAAGCGCCGGACTGCCTCATTTCGAACATGCCACGGGCGCCGTCGTCACCCATTCCGGTCATGATCACGCCGACCGCGTTCTGGCCTGCGTAGCGAGCGGCGGAGCGAAAAAGCACGTCGACCGATGGACGGTGACGGCACACCAGCGGGCCATCCTTTACTTCCACGTAGTATCGCGCGCCGCTCCGCTTCAGCAGCAGATGATGATTGCCAGGCGCGATGAGCACGCGTCCGCGGAGCACGGTGTCATTGGTCTCGGCTTCCTTCACTGAAACCGCACACAGTCCGTCGAGCCGGTTGGCGAAGGCACGCGTAAACAGTTCCGGCATGTGCTGGACGATAACAACGCCGGGCGAATCGGCCGGCAATGCCTCCAGGAAAACCTTTAGCGCTTCGGTGCCGCCCGTGGAGGCGCCAACCACGACCACTTTTTCGGTGGTTTCCACCATGGCATTTGTGGCGCGGGATAAGATCGCGTCGGCGGTCAGCTTCGGTTCGACGGTATGGGAAGGGCCGAGCGGGTGCAGGCGAGCCGATGCGGCGGCTTTCACTGACTGACAGAGAGCTACCTTCGATTCCTCGAGAAACTGCCGTGTTCCCAGCTTTGGCTTGGTGATAATCTCAACCGCTCCGTACTCGAGCGCTTTGAGCGTGCTCAACGCGCCTTCGTCGGCAAGGCTCGAGCAGATCACCACGGGGATCGGATGCTGACTCATGATCTTCTTGAGAAAGGTGAGACCGTCCATGCGCGGCATCTCGATGTCAAGAGTGATGACGTCCGGTAGTTCCTCGCCGATCCTCTCGGCCGCAACGTAAGGATCACCGGCCGTCCCCATCACTTCGATATCGGGATCGGTGGAAAGAATCTCCTTCAGCGTCTCGCGCACTACGGCGGAGTCGTCCACGATCAACACCCGAATTCTGGAGCCCTTCTCCATGGAGTCTTCCTTTGGTTATCGGGGCGGCACGCAGCGACGTACCTTACGGTGCGAATTTGACTCCAGTTGCGTCGAGATGGAACCAAGTCGCCGTACCAGCACTTCGCCGGTGGACGTAGAAAACTCAAGATGCACTCCCGAGTTGCCTCCGAGCCTGCATGCACACACGCTAAAACCTTCAGCCTCGAGAACCTTGAATGCTTCCTCGCCGTTGAGTTTGCCGACCGTCGGACGGGCAGAGCCTTCGATGACGGTGAGAACGTCACCGCCGCCAAAGAGCTTGACCACCGCCTCGGAGCGCACCACGCCCAGTGAATCCAGATGGCGCGCCATATCGCGAATTGTGAAATCAACGTAGCGGCGGCCCACATGAACGCTCATGCCCATCTGGCGTCCAACTGGACAGTGCGGCAGCATGGGATGGCAAAGCGCGCCAATGCCCAGCCGCGGAACCAGGAATGTGATTCCCACGCAAGAGCCTAGCACCGTGCGCAGAACAGACGGCTCCGAAACCAGCTGCGATTCGCCTGGCTGCACGTAGATATCCCGGACCGGCGGGTCAGGCTGAGGCATCAACCCTCCTGTATAGAGCGGGAGCTACCTGGATCACAGGCAGATCCAGTTCATGAAGGGTTTCCGCATGACCCAGAAAAAGATAACCGCCTGGCAGCAGATAGCGCGTGAGCTTTTCGAGAATGCGCTGCTGCGTGGGCCGATCAAAGTAAATGATCACATTGCGGCAGAAAATGGCGTCGACTTTCTCCGAAAGCCCGTAGTCGGAATTCATGAAGTTCAGGCGGCGGAATTCCACCAGCCGTCGCAGCTCCGGCACCACGCGCACCCGATTCGATCCCGCTTCGCGGCCCCGCATAAAGTACCTCACCTGCAGGGCCGGGACCACCGGCCGGATCACCTCGGTCGAGTAGATTCCCAGCGCCGCTTTTTTCAGCACGGCGGTGGAGACATCGGTGGCCAGGATTCTGAACGAAAACCCCGGATGGGTCTGCTCAAACTCGCTTAGAACGATCGCCAGTGTGTACGGCTCTTCACCGCTGGAACAGCCGGCGCTCCAAATCAACAGCGGTCTTCGGCTTCCAGCGCCTCGTATCAGCTCGGGGAGCATCGTGCCGGTCAGAAAATCGAAATGCTTCGGTTCGCGGAAAAAGTCGGTCTTGTTGGTAGTCACCACATCGATCAGGGGAACCAGTTCTTCCTTCTGTCCGCGATCGGAGAACAGGAAGCGGCAGTATTCGCGATAGGTGGGGATGGCAAGTTCCTTCAGCCGCCGCCTGATCCGCCCCTCGAGCATCGTCTTTTTTGCCGGTCCAAGGACGATGCCTGCCACGTCGTAGATCAGCGTGCTGAGGTGTGTGTAGTCGAGCGCCGAGATGAATTCGTCGCGGTTCTGCATGATGAAGAGATGGGGTGGGAGGGCCCACCCCACTCCTTTCTTACGCTGCTGTCTCCAGCAGAGCCTTGCCGGCTTCCTGTGCGTGCACCGCAGACATCTCCTCGGCCGAGAAGACGCGGTCGATGTCGAGAATCATGATGAACTGCGTGTCGCGCTTACCCATACCGCGGATGAAATCGGTGCGGATATGGGAGCCGATGCGCGGCGCAGGTTCAATCTGCTCGGGCTCGAGATCGATCACTTCTTCAACCGAATCGGCCAGCGCGCCGATCACAATCGACTCCGAGTCGAGCAGCACTTCGACAACCACGATGCAGGTGTTGCGCGTGTTCTCGGTCTTCGACATCCCGAAGCAAAGCCGAAGGTCGACGACCGGGACCACGCTTCCTCGCAGGTTGATGACCCCGGCCATGAACTCCGGTGTCCGGGGAATGGCGGTGATGGGAGTGAGATCGAGCACCTCTCTCACCTTCGCCACGTCGGTGGCAAAGACTTCATTACTGAGCTTGAAGGTGAGATACTGCCGTGTCTCCGTAATTTCGCTAACACTCATATTTCAACTCCTTTTCGATCTTGAAGACTGGGCAGAGCTGCTTTTGACAGCTCTGCCCCAGCGGTCAGTAGCGCTCAAATTCTGCGTCCAGTTCATCGTGTTTGTCGTTGAGACGCAGGCTTACTCCAGCCTTCGACGCGGCCTTGGCTGGCGGCGCCGGGCTATGGCCGATCGGCTTTCCGCCCTTGGCAGCCGCAGGCGGCGCGTGTCTGGCAGCTTTGGCTGCGCCCACCCGCCGGCCGCGGCCGTCCTCTTCGTCTTCGGCATGGAAGAACGAGAGCGCGCTCATCAGTTGGTCGGACTGGCCGGTCAGCTCCTCGGTCGTCGAAGCCATCTCCTCGGCGGCCGAGGCGTTCTGCTGGATCACTTGCTCCAGTTGCTGCAGAGCCTTGTTGATCTGCTCAGCGCCGGTATCCTGCTCTTTGCTGGCCGCCGAGATCTCCTGCACCAGTTCCGCCGTGCGCTGAATATCGGGAACCAGTTTTTCCAGCATCTCTCCCGATTTTTCAGAGACTTTGAGCGTGGTGGCCGAAAGCTGGTTGATCTCCCCGGCCGCCTTCTGGCTGCGCTCCGCCAGTTTGCGCACTTCGGCTGCAACCACCGCGAATCCCTTGCCGTGCTCTCCGGCGCGAGCCGCCTCGATGGCAGCGTTCAAGGCCAGCAGGTTGGTCTGGCGCGCAATCTCCTCAATGATCGAGATCTTGTTGGCGATCTCCTTCATCGCGGCCACTGCTTCCAGCACGCTCTTGCCGCTCTCCTGCGCATCCTTGGCCGATTTGTTGGCGATCTTGTCGGTCTGCTGCGCGTTGTCGGCATTCTGTTTGATGTTCGAGACCATCTCCTCCATCGACGATGAAGCCTCTTCGGCCGCAGCCGCCTGCGAGCTGGCGCCCTTTGAAACCTGCACCGAAGCGGTCGAGATGGACTGGCTGGCCGCCGTCACCTCCCCGGCGATGGAGCGGATATCGGAAACAGTGCGGGTCAGGCCTGTCACCATTGCGCCCAGCGCCTGCATCAACTTGTCTTGCGCCGACCGCTCGCGCAGCTCGACGGTCAGGTTGCCGTTGGCAACCTCTTCTGCGGCCGCGGTGATGTCGTTCATGGCCACGATCAGGGTGTTGAGGTTGTCCTTCAACAGGTTGAAGTCGCCGTGGCGGACGTCAGTGATCAGTGCGGGAATGTCGCCCTTGCTGATCTGCTCCACCATCTTGGCGGCATGATTGAGCGGAGTGATCACAGCGTCGAGGATGGAATTCACGCCACGAATGATTTCGGCGTATGCGCCCTGGAACTGATCGTGTTTTCCGCGTTCCGCGAGATGGCCCTGATTCGATGCCTCGGTGAGGCGCGCCAGTTCCTTGTGCAGACTCTGCAAAACCTCAGCGACGTTGTTGACGGCAACCTTCATCTTTTCGTGGTCGCCCTTGTAGGTCTGCGCAATCAGCTCGTCAATCTTGCCCGCCGAGATCTGCGCCAGAATGCGGTTGCCTTCGCCGATGGGCAACAGGATGGCGTCGAGCATATCGTTGACGCCGCGCACGATGTCGGCAAAGGCGCCACGAAACTCGTCAGTTTTGCCGCGCTCGCTCAACTGCCCGGCGTGGGAGGCTGCGATCAACCGTCCCAGCTCCTTCTGCAGCCCCTGCAACACCAGGCCTACGCTGTTGACGGCAATCTTCATCTTTTCGTGGTCGCCCTTATAGGTCTGGGCAATCAGCTCGTCAATCTTGCCCGCCGAGATCTGCGCCAGAATGCGGTTGCCTTCGCCGATGGGCAAAAGAATGGCGTCCAGCATCTCGTTCACACCCTGAATCAGCTCCCGGTGTATGCCATTAAAGAGCGTCGCCTTGCCACGCTCGCTCAAACGGCCCTCCTTCGACGCATCCACCAGGCGCATGACTTCGTTTAAGACCAGCGCCAGCTCCTCGTCCTGCGCCCTTCTGCCGATGCGTTCGCGGCCTTCCTCGCTGTGTCCACTCTCACCGTGTCCATTGCCGGCGCCATGCACCCGCCGGCCTTCACTTACTGCTGCTGTTCCCATCGCATCCTCCCCTTCCGGGTTCTTTCTCTGCTCGATCCGTAATCTTCCGGTGGTCTCGTGAAGAGACCGTTCCGCGATTGGAGGAGCATGAGAGGTCTTCAGTTCGTTTGCTTATACACTTGCGCTGGCGCTCGGTCCAGCGCGGCCGTTGCCCGCAAGGGCTGTTAAACTCGCACGATGTCGCACCCGGTCCCCCAATGCCGCTCCGGGCGCTTCTCCGCTGAACCGCTCTGCGCGCACAACGTCCTGAACCAGCCGCTCCGGGTCGAGAATCAGCGCAACCGTGCCGTTGCCTAGAATCGTCGCGCCCGAAACTGCTTGTACATGGCGGTAAAACCGCCCCAGACTCTTGATCACCGTCTGGCAATTGCCCAGCACCTGGTCCACAACAAACCCGAACCGCCCCTCGCTCGTCTCCACCAGCATGATCTGCTCAATCTCCACCGAGTTCGACGGCATGTGGAAGTGCTCGCGCAGCCGGATATAAGGAACGATCTGCCCGCGTACATTGGCAATGTGCTTGCCGTTGGAGCGCGCAATGTCGTCCCGGGTCAGCTCAACGCATTCGAGCGTTGACGCCAGCGGCAGTACAAAGCAGGCGGCGCCGACTCCCACCAGCAACCCGTCGATGATCGCCATGGTCAACGGCATACGCAGCGTAACCGTGGTTCCCTGTCCGGGTTGGCTGGTCACTTCCACGGCGCCGCGCAGACTCTCCACCCGCTGCCGGACCACATCCATGCCCACGCCGCGGCCGGAAACATCCGTCACCTTTTTGGCCGTCGAGAATCCCGCCTGAAAGATCAACCCGTAAATCTCGCTCTCAGCAAGCTCCGCGTCGGCGGAGATAAGCCCTCGCTCAACCGCGCGGCGGCGCACGGCTTCCCGGTCGATTCCCCGGCCGTCGTCGCTCACCGACACCAGCACGCAGGCTCCGGAGTGCCGCGCTGAAAGCTGAATATTTGCCGCCGGTGGTTTTCCGCGCGAAGCACGAACGTCGGCCGGTTCTATGCCGTGATCCATGCTGTTGCGGATCAAGTGCATCAGCGGATCGCCAAGCTGCTCGATGACCGTCTTGTCGAGCTCGGTGTCCGCTCCCTCAATGGTCAGCTCCACGTTCTTGCCCAAGTCGCGCGCCAGATCGTGCACCAGACGGCGAAACTTCTCGAATGTGCCGCGAATGGGCATCATGCGGATGTTCATCGAGCTTTCGCGCAGTGCCGAGGTCAACCGTTCTACCTCCTCCGAGACCGCCCTCACATCTTCGTCATCCCGGCGGGCGGCAACTTCGCCCAACCGCGCCTGCACTGTCACCAGTTCGCCTACCAGGTTCACAAACTGGTCGAGCTTGGCGGCAGGAACGCGAAGGCTGGTTGCGTTTTCCGGTTTGTCGGCGCCGCGCCGTCCCGGAGAAGAGGCGCGCTTTTCTTCGAGAGCCCGCGCCGTCAGGTCGGCTTCGCAGGCGAGCGCCGTCTCCGCCTCCGCCCCGACTTCAAGGGCTGGCTCGATGCTCAGCTCGCACGCGTCCTCAACGAAGATGAAGACATCGCGAATCGCGTCTCGACCCGCTCGGGTCGCCAGCCCCATCTCCCACCAGACGTAACACCTCTCCGGGTCCATCTCGCCAAGCGGCGGAATCGCGTCCATGCCGGCTTTTACCGACAGGGTTCCCAGTTGGCCCAGCTCGCGCAGCAGCAGCAGCGGATTCGCGCCGTAACGCATCAGGTCCGGTCCGGGCGCAAAACGAATGTGCCATTGCTCAATCGTTCCGCTCTCAGCCGACGGCGGTTCGGGCGCAGGCTCATGCTCCATTGCCGGCTGCTCGTTGGCTTTAACGCCTGCCAGCCGGCGTACGCTCGCGAGAATGCGGCTGCACACGGCCGGGTCTGCCGGTTCGGCGCCGTTCGCGCCCTCGTCCAGCATGGTGCTGATCTGATCCAGCGCGGCCAGCGTGAGGTCGATCAGCTCGGCGCCGATCTCCAGTCGCCCGTTGCGCACCAGATCGTAGGCCGTTTCAAGATCATGGGTAAAGGCCGCCAGGCCCTCGAACCCAAACATGGCGCCGGAGCCCTTGATGGTGTGCATTCCGCGAAAGATGCGGCCGACGACTTCGGTGTCGCCGTGGTTCTCGTTCAGTTCCAGCAGCGCCGCTTCGAGATCGGTTAGAATCTCGTGAGCCTCTTCACGGAAGCTCTGTTTGAACTGCTCGGAATTGCCTGAAACTGCCTGTGACATCGCCCGTAACACACTCTGTTTCCGGCCCAACGCTGCTGGCCCAAACTCTGTCTTCCCGAGGCCCTCGTGGCCACCTGTTTCAATCGATGAGCCCCAGCCCTTCCATCCCCAACTCGGTCAGCAGAGATCCCATCACTTTCCTCGGCTCGCCACTCATGACGAATCGAACCCCTAGTTTGGCCGCATGCTGCCGGGCGGCCCAAAGGAGTTGCAGCGCGGTCACATCAAGATCGGAGATCCCATCAATCGATATTTGAATAGGGTTGCCCCCCTCGAACGCCTGCTGAAGCGCAGCCTTCAGTTCTGCCGCAGATGCAATGTCGATGGAGCCCGATAGACGCACGACCGTCGAATCGGCCGAGACGCTCAGCGCGATGGCTTCGGACAGCCCCATTGCCGGCTGAACAAGGCAGGAATTCTCGCTTTTTTGAAAATCCGGCACCGCAGTCTCTCTCAGCTCTTCCCGTTCGGATTCGCCTGGCTCTTTCCAACTCGCCCGGCCGCGTCTTGGGGCGATCGGCGCAGCTGCAGCGCGATGGATCGGTCTGCTTCGGAACAGCTTCCTCCGGATGCAGGCCGCCACGCGGAATGCCTTCATGAGCACTTATCGGCTGTCAGGATGCAATTGATGAGGGTATGCGACTCGCCGTTCCATTAGATTCGTCACATATTGTGCGCAGCCGTCTTTCGCACAGCCGGTTAAATACCGTCTGCAGATCCTGCGCCGCCGGCTCGCTCTACGGTGTTTTAGAAAAAGGTGTAATGTCACTCACGGTTGTGCAAGGTCAGCGCTCCCTGGGGTCGCGTTGACTTTGTGGTGCCGGTTTCTCCCTACGGTATTTCCTAAAACGCTTTAAAACAACTCGATCGCCGGGCCGGTGGGAGCAGATTTCACGCCGCCCCCTGAGACCGCCAGGTGCGTGGCCGTTTGGCTTGCCATCCGATATTGGCCCAGTTGCGCATCGAGCATGCTTTTGAAGGTCCGGTTGAGCTGGCCCTCCCACTCGATTTCATCCGGCTTTTCTGCCAGCAGCAGCACCTGATCGCTCAAGTCTTTCAGGGCTTCCTGCACGTGGCCCATCCTCTGCCGCATGACATCCTGGAACTGGATGTGACCCATCGCATCAGAGAGCCGATTCACCATCTCTCCATAACTGGAGTCCACCTCGGTAATTACCGCCAGCAGCAATTCGCCGTTCTTTTCGAATTCCTGTTGCATTGCATCCAGGTCGCTCACCAGGTGGCTCATCGCAGCGCTCGTTTCATGCTTCTTGAGCGCCGCCTGCGCACCCTTTAATTCAGATTCCACGCTCTTGGAGGTCGCATTGATTTTCTGGCCGATCTCAGCTGCCGCGTTGGTCGACAGTACCG
>JASHVU010000711.1 GCA_030044455.1 Acidobacteriaceae bacterium
ATTACTTCAATTCCCGTTATGGCTTTCTCGATATTCTCGTCAATAACGCCGGAATCGCGGGCGGAAGCTTTCCTGGCGTCGGTCCAGAACATTCAGCCGCCGATGTGCCCATGGCTCTGCTGCGGAAAGTCTTTGAGACCAACTTCTTTGCCCAGGTTGCCGTCACCAAGGGGCTGCTTCCCCTCATCCGCAAGAGCGAGGCTGGACGCATCGTGAATCTCTCCAGCATTCTGGGATCGCTAACCCTTCACGCCACTCCCGGCTCGCCAATCTATAACGCCAAATCGTTTGCCTACGACGCGTCCAAGAGCGCTCTCAATGCATTCACCGTTCACCTGGCCTGGGAGCTCAAAGACACCAGAATCAAGGTGAATTCGGCCCACCCCGGCTGGGTGAAGACCGATATGGGCGGCTCGCAGGCGCCCATGGAGCTTGAGGATGGAGCCGGGACCACCATCGCCCTGGCGACTCTCGGCGATGACGGCCCAACTGGCGGCTTCTTCCACATGGGCCAGCCGTTGCCGTGGTGAGAAAAGCAGTTCTTCGCAGTTAGCTCCACTTTGTTCCTGCCCGGATTACAGGCAAAGTCCGGATGCAAGATCTCTCCGAGTCAGGTCTGGTCGCTTACTCACCAACGCATGGCCCTAACCTGGCATCCGGGGCCACCAATCCCCTGCCGTCTGCAACTGATCTCGAAATCGCAAAGACCGTCATCCGGCGTTTTGTTTCAACAGCTTTAGCGAACCCGGGAGAAGTTGCAAAGCCCTGACATTCGCGTGACACCACTCCAGCAAGTATCCCGCTACGCTGGCATTCGCGGGCAAATCTCCAATGCCGCACAGGCCACGAAATCTCTCCAAATCTCTCCTCCGAGGACAACGAATATGAAACATCTTCGACTCCACAACTCGATTGCTTCTGCCTGCGTCCGCCCGGTGGGTGTGCGCTCTGCCCTCGTCGCCGCCGTACTGATGGTCGGTGGTTCGCTTGGTTACGCCCAACAACCCTTTTTCGATCCCGATGCCGCCTTTTTGCCCGCACAGGTGTGGGACATTACCACCGTGCCCTCGAATGGCGACGTGAACCCCTACGGCGTTGTATTCGTCGACGACAATTTTCCCGTCGGCTCGGGACCCCTGCACCACGGTGACATCCTCATTTCAAACTTCAACAACTCCCAAAATCTCCAGGGAACGGGAACGACCATCGTCGATATCTCCAAAGCGGGTGCGCAGACGCTCTTCTTTCAGGGAACCGCCCCGCTCGGCCTCACCACCGCCCTGGGCACATTGCGGGCTGGATTCATTGTGGTGGGCAATGGCCCCACATCCGACGGCACCTCCGCCACCGCAATGCCCGGCTCGCTGCTGGTCATCAACAATCAGGGCGCGCTGGTTCAGACAATTGCCGGCCCCGCCATCGATTACCCGTGGGACATGACGCTCGTCGATAACGGAAGCACGGCGATTGCGTTTGTGACCAACGCGCTCAACGGCACCGTGAACCGCCTCGATTTTACTGTCAATTCGTCAGGCCTCACCCTCACCAGCTGGAAAACCATCGGGTCGGGCTATATGCATATGGGCGATCCCGTGGCGCTGTTTGACGCGCCCACGGGCAGCGCCTATGACCCGCTTCACGACATTCTCTACGTCGCTTCTACGGCTGACAACGCGGTCTATGCCATCCACGAAGCATCGAGCCGGACCATGACTGCCGGAGTGGGCGAGCTCATCTACCAGGACAACGTTCATCTGCACGGACCGCTGGGAATGGCTTGGGCGCCCAACGGGCACTTGCTGGTCAGCAACAACGACGCCATCAACTCCGACCCCAACCACCCAAGCGAGATTACAGAGTTCACAATTCATGGTGAGTTTGTGAAGCAGATCTCGGTCGATCCGGCACAAGGCGGATCGTTTGGTCTCGCCGTGCACCCGGGCTTCTTCGGATCGATTTTTGCGGCCGTTGATGACAATACTGCCTCGCTCTTCCTGTGGAAACTCACGAACGCTCCATTCTAGAGTTCTCTCCTGCACGTCGAACTTTGACGCCCCACCCGAGCCGGCATCGTCCAGCGGCAAGGGTGGGGATTTTTGTAAGCACGGTAGGACGGGATTTGATGAGCCTGCGGAGGAACTCGCCTACTCGCAGCCCTGTAACAAGGGCACGACTTCAGTCGGGTCTACGAGGCCCGCAAAACCAGTAGGGCTTTAGCCCCTGCTGCTTTTACGGCATACAGAAATGACTTTTTCCGCAACCTGATAAGGACCATTTCCAAACATATTTCGCCTTTCATTCGCCTCTCTGCTACAATCGCCCCATGGACTTCCAGCTCGTCACCCCCTACAAGCCCAAGGGCGACCAGCCCCGCGCCATCGACGACCTGGTCAACGGCCTTGCCGCCGGCGAGAAACACCAGGTCCTCCTCGGCGTTACCGGTTCCGGCAAGACCTTCACCATGGCCAAGGTCATCGAGCAGTCCAATCGCCCCGCCCTCATCCTCGCTCACAACAAGACCCTCGCCGCC
>JASHVU010000712.1 GCA_030044455.1 Acidobacteriaceae bacterium
TGGACGGTTGCGCCGGCAGATTCTGGCTACTCTGCCTGCCGGGGAGCCACGCAAGGCGCTGCTGCATCGGCTCGCCAACCAGCCGGTTGCCGCAGCTCATTCGACCGTCTTCGACATGCCCATCGGCAGTAGCGCCGGGCTCCAGCCCGGTAGTCGCGCGGGTGTCCACACCCGCGAACCGGGGCAGTTCATCTCCGCTTTGGGCCGCGTCTACCTTGTTGGCGCCGGCCCCGGAGATCCCGATCTACTTACCTTCAAGGCCCATCGGCTGATTCAATCTGCCGATGTCATTCTGCATGACGATCTGGTCGCACCGGCAATACTCCGCTTGGCTCCGCTCCCTGCAATGGTGGTCAACGTGGGCAAACGCTGCGGTGTCAAGGCCATTACACAGGACGAGATCAATGCGCTTATGATCGCGCATGCCCGCGACGGCCGCTCGGTTGTACGCCTCAAGAGCGGGGACCCGCTGCTCTTTGGCCGCGCCACCGAAGAGATCGCCGCGCTCGCTCAGGCCGGAGTTGCGTATGAGATTGTTCCGGGAGTCTCGGCTGCATTCGCCGCGGCGGCGGCGATCGGCTGCTCGCTCACGGATCGCGAGTGGGCTTCGAATGTCATCCTCTCCGCGGGACATCACGCTCAATCGCACAACAAAGCGAACCTGCCGGCGCTCGAAGATGCTACGCGCGTGGTCTATATGCCCGGCCGCGACCTTACGCTTTTGGCCGAGCAGTGGCTGGCGGAAGGGTTGCCTCCGGATCTGCCATGCGCAATCGTCTCCCGCGCCGCGCAACCCGACCAAAGCGTCTTCCACACCACGCTTGGCGAATTGCATTCAGCTCCCGTCGCGCAGGCTCCCAGCCTGCTGCTTGCCGGATGGACCGTGCGCGAACGCGCTGAGGCGAAAAAGCTGGAGGGTGACACAGCCTCAGTGAGGGCGTGGCGTGCGTGCTTCCGGGCAATAGCCTGATACTTGATGAATGCTATCTTTTCGCCGTACCACTGAAGCCGGCGTTGACGATCAAATTCGATCGTTCACTGGGCGCCGTCTTGCCAGCCCAAGGTTTCTTACACTTGAAAAGCGACTTGAACCCAGGGACGTGAGCCCTTTTTCGTATGACCGGAGCAAATCCTGTCTCGGCCGTGGAGAAGCTGTATTTGCGGCCGCGAAACGCGCCTTTGTCGGTTGGCAAATGTTTGATCTGGGGTGGGTGCGAGTTGTCAACACCGCTGCTCCGATTGCTGTGAATCAGGTTGTTGCTGTCGAGGTGCACTCACTGGGTCTCTGGTCGGTGAATCTTAGCCGGATTCTGGAAGCCGTGGATTCGAAGACACGATTCGGATTCCTTTATTCCACGACAGCGCATCATGTGGAGCAGGGCGAGGAAACATTTCTCCTTCGGTTTGAACCCGAGACGGGCGAGGTGAGCTACGAATTAGAGGCGATTTCGCGGCCCAGGCATGTTTTGGCGAAGGCCGGATACGCGGTGACGCGGTACTTCCAACATCGCTTCGCGCGCGATTCTCACCGGCGGTTGCATCAAGCTGTTACCCTGAATTCATGAAATTCGGCGTGATTATTTTTCCCGGCTCGAACTGCGACCACGACACCTACAACGTGATTGCAGAAGTTGCCCATCAGCCGGTCACATTCCTTTGGCACGACTCCGAGGATTTGCAGGGAGTCGACGCCGTGCTCGTCCCGGGTGGCTTTGCCTACGGCGATTACCTGCGCACCGGCGCCATCGCGCGTTTCTCGCCCGTCATGCAATCGGTAAAGAAGTTTGCCGATGGCGGTGGACTGGTGCTGGGCATCTGCAATGGGTTCCAGATTCTGACCGAGAGTGGCCTGCTGCCCGGCGCGTTGATGCGTAACGCCGGTCTCAAATACATCTGCAAGCAGGTTCATCTGCGTGCCGAAACAGCCGATAGTCCGTTTACCAATCAACTGGCGAAGGGTGATGTCTTACAGATTCCGATCGGTCACATGGAAGGGAACTACTTTTGCACTCCCGAGACGCTGGCGCGACTTGAGGCCGAAGACCGCATCGCGTTCCGGTACGCCACGGCGAACGGCGAGGTGACGCTGGAGGCGAATCCGAATGGTTCGCTCGCGAACATTGCCGGAATCCTGAACCAGAGACGCAACGTGCTGGGAATGATGCCCCATCCGGACCGGTCAAGCGAGGCAATTCTGGGTTCGGCCGACGGCTGGAAGATTTTTGCTTCGATGGTCAATGCGTTGGCACCGCGTTAAGTTGCGATCCCAGGAAGGTGGCATTGAAAGGCCTGCACCGCTTGGTATACTTCATACTCTTTTTGAAAGTTGAATCATGATCGATATTCATCAGCACCTCATTTATGGAGTGGATGACGGGGCGCCCGATCTGGAAACTTCCCTGGCAATGGCCGAGGAAGCCGCGGCCGAAGGCATCACCCATGTTGTGTGTACGCCCCATGCCAGTGAGCAATACCCGTATAACGAGGAGATCATTCTCGCGCGCTACAACGAACTGCGTACGCGGCTCCGCCATATCCTCGAACTCAGCCTGGGTTGCGATTTTCACCTCTCGGCCGACAACATCTTTAGTGCGCTGGCAAACCCGCTGCGCTACTCCATCAACGGCAAGGGGTATCTGCTGGTTGAGTTCCCCAACCAGGTCATTGGAGCACATTTCGACGAGGCGCTCTTCAAGCTGCAAACGGCCGGATACACAATCATCATCACTCATCCGGAGCGCTATCCGGCAGTCCAGAATAAGCCCCACCTGCTGGCGGACTGGCTCGAACGCGGAATGCTCATCCAGGTTACCTCGAGCTCTCTTTATGGGAGGTTTGGCGACGCTGCCGAAGCTCTGTCCAATGAGCTTCTGGAACGTAACTGGATTCATTTTCTCGCCACCGACGGGCATCGCGTCAGCTGGCGTCCGCCGCATTTGAAAAAGGGCTACGAATATGTAACGAACCTTATGGGCGAGGAGACGGCTCGGCGGTTGTGCATGACCAACCCGCGGGCCGCGGTGGATGGAGTGTGCTTCCCCGAGCAGCCTGACCCGATCGGGCTTCGAGAGAATGTTCCGCTGAAGTTCAATGTCTCGCACTTCCGCCACAAAGCCGCGGGCAGGGCCAGTGCAATGGACGCCAAGTCAAATGGCCGAACCTCGCAGCAACGGAGTGGAATTCGCGGCCTTTGGGATGCGTTGCTTGGCAAGAACTAGAGTGTAGTCAGGCAATGATTGAAACAGATTAGAGCAGCCCCAATCCGCCATCCACGGCTAGAATTTGCCCGGTAATGAACCTCGGACCGGTGGCAAAAAACAGCACGGCCTGGGCCACTTCTTCGGCGGTCCCATTGCGCTGCATGGGAGTGCGCATGGCAAACCGCTCCACGGTTTCGCGACTTTCAACGCCTGAATCAAGGTAACCCGGCGCGACGCAATTCACGGTCACTTGCGGTGCGAAGGCTTTGGCCATCGCCTGGGTGAGAGTGTGAAGAGCGGCTTTCGAGCTCGAATAATGGGCGTGCGTGGCCCACGCCTTCAAACCGCCCAGCGAGCCGATGTTAATAATTCGTCCCTGGGCGGAGCGCAGATAGGTCAGCGCTTCGCGTGCCATTAGAAACGGGCCGCGGGTGTTGGTCTCGAAGGCACGGTCCCATTCTTCCAGGCTCAACGATTCGAGAGGCGCGGTGCTGAAGACGGCAGCGTTGTTGACCAGAAGATCTAGCCGTCCGAGTCCTGCGACCAATTCAGCGATGGCTTTGTGTGCCGAGGCCTCTGAGCGGACGTCGCATTCGATGGCCAGCGCGTTGCGCCCGAGAGCGGCTACCTCCTGCACTGTCCGTTCCGCGTCAGTTTTCGATGTGCGATATGTAATGGCGACATCGGCGCCGGCGTCAGCCAGAGCCAGGGCAACCGCACGACCGACACGACGCGCTCCGCCCGTAACAAGAGCTGCTTTACCGCTCAGTGGTGAAGTCGTCATCGTGAAGTCTGGCGTGGGAGTGTGGATGGATCGTTGAATGACTTACTTTGGCTGGCTCGCCGGTGGAGTCTGCTGCGAGCCGGATCCGGAATTGCTGCCGGAGCCCGAAGCACTGTTGCCGGATGCAGGCGGAGCGCCGCTGCCCGATGACTTATCGGAACCAGATCCCGAGTCCGACTTCGCAGAACCGCTGTTTCCGTAAGTGGAATACTGCGGTACCGGCCGCTTCATCTTGACCTCCATCGACATCTCGGCCTTGTTGATCTTGTAGTCCTGCCCGTAGGTCTGGTAGCCGTTCGCAATTACCTGCAGACGAACCGTATCGCCGATCGGAATCACATCGATGATGGCCTTGCCGTCTTCGTTGGTTTTGAGTTCGAGGGCGCCTTCATCTTTGTCGCCCTGGATGGGGTGAAAGATGACCGCGGCGTTCTCAATCGGCTTGCCATTGAAGGCCTTCAACACCGTAACCTCGATGCGTGAGGAGGGAGGAGGTGTCTTGTACTTCCGGCTCCAGCCGGAATCGTCCTTTGATGACTGGGCAACGGCGGGCAGGGTGGCAAGACCCATCGTTGCCAGCGAGACTGCGGCGAAGAGAATGGGACCTCGAAACATGGATTCAATTGTAGCGCGGAGAAACATAGAGTTGCATCCTGGTAAACACATAGCTGTCCGAAGCGCAAACCATCAGAGGAAGAAAAGTGTGGCAGCCGAAAACCTGCCCGGTGCTGGCAGAGAGACGGGAAAAAACAGGGAAAGTGTGAAAATTCGCTAGACTAAGAAAATATGAGTGCCTTGCACTAATATATGTGCCATTCACCCCTTGACAAATTGGCCCCTGCTTGCCTATTGTTAGCAGTTGGAAGACGAGAGTGCTAAAGAAGCGCCTCCGGCGCCAAACCGGTGGCAGAAAGTCTATAAGTCCTCAGTTTTTTTACAACCACCACTCAAAACCCCGCAAGCGGTATATCCGCTGGCGCGCGAAGGAGAAGAGAAGCAATGGCAGCAACATCCGTAGCAACCACGTTCACTCCGCTCCATGACCGCATCCTGGTCCGCCGTGTGGAAGAAGGCGAAACCATCCGCGGTGGCATCATCATCCCCGACAGCGCCAAGGAGAAGCCCCAGGAGGGCGAAGTGATCTCCGTTGGCAAGGGCAAATCGAACGACGAAGGCAAGGTTTTCCCTCTCGACGTCAAGGCCGGAGACAAGATCCTCTTCGGAAAATACTCGGGCACCGAGATCAAGATCGACGGTGAGGAGTTCCTGATCATGCGCGAGGAAGAAGTTCTCGGAATCGTGAAGAAGTAGGCGGAAAGGCAGGGATCAGGGTTCAGGGAACGGGGCTCAGGGCAGCACACTCGATTGGCCCAAACACCATGAAACACTGACTACCCTTCTTAAGCGCAGACACGAAGTTTGGATGTGGGTCGATGGGCAGGCGTGCTGATCCCTGATCCCTGACCCCAGAACCCTATAGGAGAAGAGCAATGGCAAAGCAGATTTTGCACGGTGAGGATTCCCGGCAGGCGATTCTGCGCGGCGTGAATACGCTGGCAGACGCCGTGAAGGCGACGCTGGGCCCCAAGGGCCGCAACGTTGTAATCGAGAAAAAGTTTGGTTCGCCCACCATTACCAAGGACGGCGTGACGGTGGCCAAAGAGATTGACCTCAAGGACCCGCTCGAGAACGTGGGCGCGCAGTTGGTGCGCGAGGTTGCTTCGAAGACCTCCGACGTTGCCGGCGACGGAACAACGACTGCCACAGTTTTGGCGCAGGCCATCTTCCGCGAGGGTGTGAAGACGGTTGCGGCCGGCGCCAATCCGACCGCTCTGAAGCGCGGCATTGAGAAGGCTGTTGCGGCCGTCATCGGCACCCGCGACAAGGAAGGAAAATGGTCCGAAGGCGGCGCGCTCGGCAAACTCTCAAAGCCCGTCAATGAGGGCTCGGTGGCACAGGTTGGAGCCATTTCCGCAAACGGCGACCAGGAAATTGGCGATATTATCGCCGAGGCCGTAAAGGTAGTGGGCAAGGATGGCGTCATCACCATCGAAGAGTCGAAGACCATGCACACCGGCCTCGAGACTGTCGACGGTATGCAGTTCGACCGTGGCTACCTGAGCCCCTACTTTGTCACCGACGCCGAACGGCTCGAAGTGATTCTCGAAGATCCCTACGTTCTGATCTATGAGAAGAAGATCAGCGCGATGAAGGATCTGCTTCCGCTGCTCGAGCAGGTTGCCCGCGGCGGCAAGCCGCTGCTGATCATCGCCGAGGACGTGGAAGGCGAGGCTCTGGCGACCCTGGTTGTGAACAAGCTGCGCGGAACGCTGAACGTGGCTGCCGTCAAGGCTCCGGGCTTCGGCGATCGCCGCAAGGCCATCCTGGGCGATATTGCCATCCTCACCGGCGGCAAAGCCATCACCGAGGATCTGGGCATCAAGCTGGAAGGCGTGAAGCTCGAGGACCTGGGCAAAGCCAAGCGCATCACCATCGACAAAGACAACACCACCATTGTGGACGGCTCCGGCAAGGCCAGCGATATCGACGGCCGCGTGAAGGAGATCCGTTCGCAGATTGAGAAGACCACCAGCGACTACGACAAGGAGAAGCTGCAGGAGCGGCTGGCCAAGCTGGTCGGCGGCGTGGCCATCATTAAGGTGGGTGCTGCTACCGAAACCGAACTGAAGGAGAAGAAGGCTCGCGTTGAAGACGCTCTGCACGCAACCCGCGCGGCGGTCGAGGAAGGCATCGTCCCCGGCGGCGGCGTGGCGCTGGTTCGTGCCATGCCCGCGGTGGAGAAGCTGATTGAGACGCTCACCGGCGACGAAAAGACCGGCGCGCAGATCGTTCTTCGTTCGCTCGAAGAGCCTCTGCGGCAGATCGTTGCCAATGCCGGCGAAGAGGGTGCGGTGGTTGTGGCCAAGGTGCTGGAGTCGAAGGAATCGCACTTCGGCTACAACGCCCTGACCAGCACCTTCGAAGACCTAGTGAAGGCCGGCGTCATCGATCCCACCAAAGTGACCCGCACGGCATTGCAGAACGCGGCTTCAATCGCGGCCCTGCTGCTCACCACCGAAGCGCTGGTTGTGGAACTGCCCGAGCCCAAGGCTGCAGCTCCGGCCGGCGGCCACGGCGGCGGCATGGACGGCATGTACTAAGAGGCAGGCAATAGGGAGTAGCCAGTAGGGAATAGAAAGCATTACTTCGGCTTCTCTCGTCAGCTACATAAAAACAAAGGGCCTCCGGCTTCGGCCGGGGGCCTTTTTGCCGCTTGCTTGACATTCCTAGGTATGTTAGGTAGATTCCTATTTGAGGAGATCGTGCCCATGCAGACTGAAGAA
>JASHVU010000713.1 GCA_030044455.1 Acidobacteriaceae bacterium
AGCCCTTGTTCCCGCGCAGCACCATGTCGCCAAAGTCCTGGAATTCCGGGTGTTCGGGATGGCGCAAGTTTGCCACCTGCGACTCCACCACTTCGGCTTCCGTCGATCCCGTATAGAACAGGAACTGATCGATCTGGTGCGAGCCGATATCGCAGAGGATTCCGCCGAATTGATTTTCGTGCCAAAACCACGCGGGCCTACCTGTGCCGCCGCCGGCTACACCGCCGTGCTGAAAGATCTGGTGGGGCGCAATATTGATGGTCTGAATCACTTTGCCGATCGCGCCCTGCTGCACAAGCTCGCCCGCATAGACCGCGGCTTTCACTTCGAGCAGTTCGCTGTACATAATGGCGTAGATCCGGCCCGTTTCTTTGATGGTCTGCCGCACCGCGGCCAGTTGTTCGAGAGTTGTAATGCCCGGTTTATCTGAGAGAAAATCCTTGCCCTGCTTCATCGCCTTGACGCCAATCGGCGCGCGTTCATTGGCAATCTGCGAGCTCAGCACAAGCTGGATGGAAGGATCGTCGAGAATCTCCTCCTCGGTCCTCACCATCTTCACGTCCGGGAACCGCGAATTGAAAGCGGCAAGCTTGTCCTCTTCGCCACCCCACGCCGTCACCAGCTCGCCGCCGCCACGCTGAACCGCGCCGATCATTCCGTAGATGTGGTCGTGGCTCATGCCGCACACGCCGAACTTGATCTGGTTTTTGGGCAGGTTCGCTTCCTGGTGCGGCAGCGCGACGCTTTCAATCGCAACGCCGCGGCCGGACCGTCCGCCGCCCACTCCCGCCAGCGCCATTGCACTCTCCGGCATGCCCGCCATCATTGCCGCCCCTCCGATCCATCCTGCACGCCGCAGAAACTCGCGCCGCGCCGCACCTGACAAATTCATCACTCCTCCAAATCGTAAGCCGATTAAGCGTCTACGCCGAAGCTTCTTTGCCGCCTTCCGAAGCATATAAGATGGAATTACTTCGTGTCCCGAACTAACATGAGTAGTGTGATCCTGATTGAAGGATCACGAGGCGTGTGATGGGCGAGAATCTGTTTGATTTGCATGGCAGAGTTGCAGTTGTTTGCGGGGGAACCACCGGCCTGGGCCACGCCATTGCGATGGGGCTGGCTAACGCCGGGGCCGACGTTGTGACCACTGCGCGGCGCATGGAGCAGGTTGAAAGAGCATCTGCCGAAATTGAGGCCCTGGGCCGCCATTCTTTGCGCGTTACCAGCGATGTGACGAATCGCATCTCGCTCCAGGCGATGCACGACGCTGTGCTGGCTGAATTCGGCAAAGTCGACATCCTGGTAAATGCCGCCGGCACCACCCACAAAGCTGAAACACTGAAAGTGGCTGAGGCTGACTGGTCGCGGGTGATCGAAACCAACCTGACCGGCACGCTGCGCGCGTGCCAGATATTCGGCCAGACCATGGTGGCCGCCGGCTACGGACGCATCGTGAATATCTCTTCGCTCAGTACCTTTGTTGGCTTTGCCGATGTGGCTGCCTACTGTGCCAGTAAGGCCGGAATCACCTCGCTCACCAAGGTGCTGGCCATCGAGCTGGCGCAAACCGGGGTGAACGTCAACGCGATCGCGCCCGGTGTCTTTCCTACCGAGCTCAATGCCCGGCTTGTCAAAGACACGCCTCGAGGAGAAGAGCTGCTGCTGCGTACGCCCATGGGGCGCTTCGGCAAACCGCATGAGCTGGCCGGCGCCGCCGTATTCCTGTGTTCTGAGGCCGCATCATTTGTCACCGGCGAAGTGATCGCGGTCGACGGCGGCTTTCTGGCCAGCGGCGTAAACCAATAATGCTCGTTATTCTGTGCGAGTTGCCGCGGCGACGAGTCGAAGCACCTGCATTTTGAAATCTTCGAACACCTGTATAATTCCTTTTCCGCTGAACGGAGCGCCCCCCATGAAAATACGCAACGCCTTCGTCAACATCACTTCGCCCGGCCGCAACTTTGTCACGCTCAAAATCGAAACGGATGAAGGCATCTACGGTCTTGGTGACGGCACCCTCAATGGCCGCGAACTCGCTGTTGCCAGCTACCTGTCCGATCACCTCATTCCCTGCCTCATCGGCCGCGATCCCTTTCAGACCGAAGACATCTGGCAATACCTCTATCGCGGGGCCTATTGGCGACGCGGGCCAGTCACCATGGCCTCCATCGCCGCGGTGGATGTGGCTCTGTGGGATATCAAGGGCAAGGCGTTGAACACTCCTGTCTACAACCTGCTGGGTGGGCGCAGCCGCCAGGGCGTGATGGTCTATGCTCACGCCAACGGTAAAGACATCACTCATGCTATTGAAGATGTCGAGCGGCATCGGCAACTGGGATATCGCGCCATCCGTGTTCAGAGCGGCTTCTCCGGCAACAAGTCAACCTACGGCGTTCCCAAGGCCACAGGTCGCTACGAGCCGGCCGAGCGTGGGCTGCCTTCGGAGTACGACTGGGCCACCGAGCCTTATCTTCGCCACGTTCCCAAACTCTTCGAGCGCGTGCGAGATCATTTTGGTGAAGATCTCCATCTGCTCCACGATTGCCACCATCGCCTCACGCCCATTGAGGCTGCCGGCCTGGGAAAAGAGCTTGAGCCTTACCACTTGTTCTGGATTGAAGATCCCGTTCCTGCGGAGTTCGAGGAAGGCTACCGCATCATCCGCGAGCACACCACTACGCCCATCGCGACTGGTGAGGTCTTCAATTCCATCTGGGACGCGCACGATCTGATTCGCAACCAATGGATTGATTACATCCGCATGACGATCGTGCACGGTGGCGGCATTACGCACCTGAAAAAGGTCGCCGATTTCGCGGCACTTTACCACGTGCGCACCGGCTTTCACGGCGCCACCGATCTTTCGCCGGTCACTATGGCCGCGGCTCTCCACTTCAACACTGCGATCAACAACTTCGGAATCCAGGAACACATGCCGCACTCTGAAGAAACCGATGCGGTCTTCTCACACAATTACACATTTAAAGACGGCTACATGTTTCCCGGGGACGCGCCCGGACTGGGCGTCGACCTCGACGAGAATCTGGCTGCGCAATATCCCTATCAGCGCGCCTATTTGCCCATCAATCGCAAGCTCGATGGTACTTTAGCCGACTGGTAAGGCAGAGTCGAGCCTAGCCGGCTGGCCCGATCGGCACGAGTGGTAGATCGCCGTGACGAGTTGCAACGCTCGATACCCTTCAATCCCGGACGAATTCGGCGCACGTCCTGTATCGCAGGCCTCAACGAAATCATGGAACTGCCGCTCAAACGGCGTGAGTGAAATTGCCATGGGATCGGACGCGCCCGACTTTGCATCGCGCGCGATCGGTGCCGTCTCGCCCTCATCGTCCCTCACGTCCCAGGTGGTCAGTTGATCTCCTATGACAATTGCCGAGCCCTTTGTCCCATGAATCTCGATCCGTTCAGGATACCCGGGCCACAACGCGGTCGCGGCTTGCACTACACCTGTCGCGCCGTTGGCGTAGTGCATCACGGCGCACACCAGGTCTTCTGATTCGATTTTGTGCAATGCTCCGAGCTGCCAATATGCAGACACCTCGTCGACAGCGCCGACGAGATACAGCAGCATGTCAACCTGGTGAATTGCCTGGCTGATCAGCGCTCCGCCGCCTTCGCCCGCCCAGGTGCCCTTCACCGGCCGCGCATAATACCCAGCCGATCGATACCACTTTACGTACGCATCGGCTTGCAATACGCGCCCCAGTCTTCCAGCCGCAATCGCGCGCTTCAAAAACATGATCGAGTCGTCGAAGCGATGCTGGCTTACAACACCGAGTTGGATGCCGCCTTTCCGGGCAACCGCAATCATCTGGGCAGCAACGCCAAGGTCCACCGCCATGGGCTTCTCGACCAGCACATGCTTGCCAAACTTCGCACCAAGCTCGACCGCCGCAAGCCGATAGGCGGGAAACGTGCAGACGTCGAGATAATCCACGTCGTCGCGCTGTGCAAGTTCTTCGGGCGTTGATACGAAATCCGCGTTCCAACGAGCCGCGAAGTTGCGCCCCTTATCAATTGTGCGGTCGGTGCAGGCAGTTAATTCGTATCCGATATTCCTGCAGGCCTGCGCGTGTTTGCCGGCAACTGCGCCGGTTCCGATAACTCCAATTTTCATTTTGCAGAGCCCATGATTGGTTTCCATACACGTGATTTCTTTGCAGCGTCCCTACGGGACTTCGTTACGTTGTCTGTTTGCCGACTTCCCCACGCTGAAGCGCGGGGCTAACAACCAATGCGCCTACGGCGCGTTCTCCCACATTTCTGATGCAGTGATCCATCGCAGGCTGACTTGTTGACTCGCCGGCCCGCTGTTCATTTACATCATTTCGTCGTCGCCAATCGGCATGCCTGGGGGCGCTTCAACAGGCTTGGAAGGCACGAACTTCTCCGGCTCTCTTTCGAACTGCTCAATGCGGGCGATCATTGCGGCACGATGAATCGCCTCGGCCGTGTCGGTTGGTGCCGGTGCGGCCGTCCACTGTTTCAGCACATCCTGGATGTGCCACTCCACAATGGCCCGCGCCTGGCTTGACGCGGCGGGATTCACGGCCAATGCCAACATTGCTTCAAGCGCTCGGAATTCTACGCCCCGCTCCACTTCCGATGACGTCGAGTGGCCGCCCTCAATTCGTTCCGCAGTCGTCTTTGAGATCGCCTCCAATATTGAACGCAGCGACGGCGCGCCAGGCGCACGCATGTGATATTCGAGCAGCCGCGAAGCCCGCGCCGGATCGAGCAGCGTCTGGAGCGTGAGGTCGGCAGCGGATTCTGCGGCTGAGACGGGGTCGAACGTCAGCCCCGTCTCGGACGGGAACGACTCCTGCGTGCGCGGATCGCCGGGAGGATGCGGCGGGAAAATCGAGAGCAGCCTCTCGGGCAGGGTGAGCGTCTGCGGTTCCAGCGTCTTCATCACCGCGGCGATTGCTTTCTGCTGTTCTTCGGGCGCAACAATCTCCGGATTAGGCTGTCCATCTCCACGCAGGTTGTAACGGTAAGCCAATCCGGCGATCAGCTTGATCGCAGCTTCGGTCTGATAGCGATGAAGGAGATAAAGCGGAACCAGCGTCTCCTCAAGCTGCGCCATCGGAGTTCCCGGCTTGATGGCATTCTCGCCGAACTGCTCGAGCGCCACCGCGCGAATCTTGAGGATGCGCTCGAGCTCATCGGCCGCATCCGCGCCGGTGTCCCACAAGTGCGCCTTCGGGTGCGCGCTCGACGCTGGCCGCGCGTCTTCGTCGGTGATGAAGACCTGCCCGGCTTTGTCGGCATCGCTCAGGATTTGGTTGAGTGCCGCGTCTTCGTCGGTTCCAGGCGCAAATTGACGGTAGCCGTAGTCGATCGAGACTTTATCCCATGCGCCGATACGATTTGTGTACGCATGCGAGAGATCGATCTTGCCGTTGGCGTCAAGCGTGATAAATGGAGGCGGATAATCCATCACGCTGTCACCCTGCATCACGCTCGATGCGGCAAAGTTGTGCGCCAGCCCCAGGGTGTGACCCGTTTCATGCGCGCCAAGCTGCCGTATGCGCGCCAGCGCCATCTCGAGCATCGGGTTGTCCTGGTCTGTGTAGGTTTTGCCCGCGGCATAAGGCGAGAGGAGCGCCTCGGCAATCAGATAATCCTGTCGCGCGCGCAGGCTTCCCAGCGTCACGTTGCCTTTCAGGATTTCGCCCGTCCGCGGATCGGCAATTGCGTCGCCGTAGCTCCATCCGCGCGTATAGCGATGCACCCATTGAATGATGTTGTAGCGGATGTCCATGGGGTCGGCGCCCTCAGGCAGCAGATCTACCCGGAAGGTGCCCTTCGCCCAGCCGGCTGATTGAAAGGCTTCATCCCACCAGCTCGCGCCCTCTCGCAACGCCGAGCGGATCGGCTCGGGAGCGCCGCGATCCACGTAATACTGAAGCGGCTCGACCGCTTCGCAGTCGGTCACGCATTTGGGGTCTTTCTTGATGAGCCGGTGACGATAAATCCAATGCTCATCGAGCGATTCACTCAACGGGGCGGTGTAGTCGCGGAATGAGAGATCGAAGTAGCCGGAGCGCGGATTAAACTTTCTCTGCTTAAAACTGCCATCGAGCGGCGGCAGCTCCACAAACATCTGGCGCTCGCGCACGGTAAGCGAATGCGGGTCGGGAGCAACGTCGGAGACGAACTTGCCCTGCAGCGGCCCGTCGGCGGTAAAGGTGAGCTCGGCTTCGACCACCGTGTTCTTTGGGAACGCCTTCGTATCGTCGGGCACGATGGTTGAGCGGCTCTCATCGAGCC
>JASHVU010000714.1 GCA_030044455.1 Acidobacteriaceae bacterium
GCCCGGCTTGTGGAACAACGAGGGCGGGATGAATTTTTGGGGCGGCGCGGAAGACAGTTCCGCCTACTACGACAACGCCGTCGGTGGCCCGCTGCTCATGGGAAATGGCGCCGACTGCAACTCTACCGCGTGTACCTGGCTGTATTGGGTTTTCGGCCTGCCCGCGCCAATGACCGGCCTCAACATGTATTTCCAGGGCGGAAACTATTCAACGTTTTATTCCGATCTCGCATCCTATGCTGCTTCAAACGTGGTGTTCACTTCATTGGATCTTGAGGCGGAGCAAAACGCCTACGGGCTGGCCTGGGTGCAAACCACCGGGGCGGGAGGCTTTGACTATCGCGTAGATCCCCCCGTTCCGCCAGGCGCCGATCAGCAGGCTGGAATTCAAGCCCAGGTTGCCGCCGACGGAAACGCGAGCCGGATCGCAACTGCAGTTTCCTTTGATTCCTCGGGTAATGCTGTTCTGATCTCATATGGCTGGCAAGGTGATACGACCACCGTCTACGATGCACAGGCTGTAATTGTCCCTCCTGGTGCAGTTCCAGCTGCGGCAGCCAATTTGGCGGGAGAAGGATACTTTATCAGCGCATTTGGCGGCAACGACACTGACAATTACATCCTGATTGGCATGCGCGTGCATGGCGATACGCTGGCTCGCCAAATTGGACAAAACCTGACAACCGGCCCTCCCTATCCCACATTCGTTGTGCGTCTCGATGAACCGGGCGTTCAGACAGACCTTAGCGAACAGTGACAGACCGGAAGTTGGCGGCCAATGAGATTTGCTGAGTGGAACCGCGGCGGGAGTAACGTATCCTCTTTTGCATGATCTTCAACGGGATTTCCCAAGCCCGGAAGTCACTCCCCTAATCTTCGAAAAGCCCGAATCACTCCGGAGGCATCAATGCAGCGTCGCACCTTTATCAAAACTCTTCCCTTGGCGGCAGCCTCGGGCGCGGTCAACGTGCAAGGTATCGCCGCAGATCCGGCGCAAAGCGGGCAATCTCCCAACGGCCCCGCAGAATTGCCTCGGTTCCAACCTCCCGGCGCGGAGCGGTTCATACGGCCCGATGTCCACTCCGGCGATCGTCCCTCTGGCGCAAGCTTTGCCACTCGCTCTCCTGCGCTGGGTCTCAACGGCGCGGCCGGCACGGCTCATCCGCTCGCCACCCAAACCGCCATCGAGATGCTCAAGCGCGGCGGATCGGCCGTTGACGCCGCAGTTGCCGCCAACGCCGTCCTCGGCTTCGTCGAGCCCACCAGTTCCGGACTCGGCGGCGACTGCTTCGCCTTCGTCTGGGACCCGAAAATCAACAAACTTGCCGGCATGGCCAGCTCTGGCCGCTCGCCCAAATCCCTTACCCTCTCGACCGTCCGCTCCCGCGCCGTCAACGGCCACATTCCAGCGCTCGGCGCAATCGCCGTCTCAACTCCCGGCGCGCTCGACGGCTGGTGGACCCTCCACCAGCGCTACGGCAAGCTCAAATGGGCCGAACTGTTCGAGCCCGCCATCCACTACTGCGAAGCCGGCGACGCCACGCCGCAGATCATCGGCTACTACATCAAGCGCAATATGGCGGCGTTTCTGCGCCCCAACTCCGGCATTGAAGAAACCGCCAACGCCGTGCATACCTATATGCCCAACGGCACTGCTCCCGGCGAGTACGACGTGCGCCGCAACCCCGATCTCGCCCACACCTATCGCACCATCGCCGAAGGCGGGCGCGACGCCTTCTATGACGGCCCCATCGCCCAGACCATCGACGCGTACTTCAAACGAATCGGCGGATGGCTCTCGGCCGACGACCTGCGCGAACACCACGCCGAGTGGGTCGAGCCGCTCCATACCGATTATCGCGGCATCACCGTCTACGGCATGCCCGCCAACACGCAGGGCCTCGCTACCCTGCAGATGCTCAACATCGTCGAGAACTTCGATCTGCGAAGTTACGGCTTCCAGTCAGCGAACTCAATTCAGGTTCAGTGCGAAGCTAAGCGCCTCGCCTACGAAGACCGCGCTCGCTACTACGCCGACCCGCATTTCTCGCAAATTCCCATCGACTGGCTCATCTCGAAAGACTACGCAAAAGAGCGCGCCAAACTCATCAAGCTCGACGCCATCATCGATCCCATCTATCCCGGCCAGGCCCCCGGCCACGGCGACACCACTTACTTCGCCACCGCCGACAAAGACGGCATGATGGTCTCCATGATCCAGTCGAATTTTCGCGGCATGGGCTCCGGCCTTGTCGCCGACAACCTCGGCTTCATGTTTCAGGACCGCGGCCAGCTCTTCTCGCTTAAAGACGGGCATCCGAATATTTATGCCCCCGGCAAGCGTCCGTTCCAGACCATCATTCCCGGCTTCGCGGCCAAAGACGGCCAGCCGTGGATGGCCTTCGGCGTCATGGGCGGCGATATGCAGCCGCAGGGCCAGTCGCAGATCGTCATCAATCGCGTCGACTACGGCCTCGACGTCCAAGCCGCAGCCGACAGCCCACGCTGGTATCACGAGGGCTCATCGCAGTCCATGGGCGAAGACGCGCCAAACCTGGGTTCACATGGCAGGCTGAATCTCGAGTCTGGCGTGCCGGAGGAGACGCGCAAGGCCCTCGAAGCCATCGGCTGGAAGATAGGAGTCGCAACCGGCGCTTTTGGCCGCTATGAAGGCATCGAGCACCGCATGCCAAACGGCACCCGCGTCTACGCCGCCGGCAGCGAAATGCGCGCTGACGCCGTAGCCCTGGCGTATTAATCGGAGAGTAGCGCCGGCCTCCCGGCCGGTTGTCGAACGGGCGTCCACGCCCGTTCCTCCGGCTGCCCCGGATCCCAAAGAGAGTAAGTTCCACCACGATCTGGGTGCCCCGGGTCCGGATTTTCGGACCCGGGATACCTCGAGCCTCAACCCGCCCACTTCATTCCACCACCAAAAAAGGAAAACGGGAGAAGCCCCCTGGAACGAAACCCTCCAGCATCCCCGTAAGCCCGCAATGCGGGTGAAAGAAATCTCATCCCGCCCTTGCGGGTAATTTCCCTCTTTCGGCGCACAATATCTTCGGGCAATCGAAAACCTCGCATGCGCACTAACCTCAATCCCACACCCTCGAAATGCCGCAACAAGGCATCCAAAACCGCCATCTTGCGCCCTCAAAGTGCACTAAACGAGCCATTATTCCTGCCCAACTTTTTAGCCATCAATCACTTATGCCAAAAAATGCACCCCCCTCCCCCCCACCCAGTCCCAGTGAAACTGTGAACTCTCGGCGCGCTTTCTCGCGCTCGTTTCCAACACACAGGTAAACTAGAACCATGGCCGAGATTCAGCGCAGAAAAACTCCGACCGTCAAAATTGGCAACGTTCGCGTTGGCTGGGAGGTCCCGGTTGTCGTTCAATCGATGACCAACACCGACACAGCCGACGCCGAAAGCACCATCGAGCAGGTTGCAGCGCTCGCCCTCGCAGGTTCCGAGCTGGTTCGCGTCACCGTCAACAACGAAGAAGCCGCTGGCGCCGTCCCCCACATCGTCGAAGGCCTCGATAAGCGCGGCATCCGCGTCCCCATCATCGGCGACTTCCACTACAACGGCCACATCCTGCTCAGGAAATATCCCGCCACGGCGCGGGCCTTGGCCAAATACCGCATCAATCCCGGCAACGCTTCCATCGGCAAAAAAGACAACGACAACTTCCAGGTCATGGTCGAATGCGCGGTCGAGAACCAGAAGCCGGTCCGCATCGGCGTCAACTGGGGTTCGCTCGACCAGGCGTTGCTCACGCGCATGA
>JASHVU010000715.1 GCA_030044455.1 Acidobacteriaceae bacterium
CCTTCGCACACGCCTGGCGATGCGCTTACGGGAGAAAGAGTGAGCGACCGGTTTGAGGTGGATACCACGCCTCCGGTGGTGACGTTGAAGGCCGAGATGGGGACAGGCGGGTGCGAGCACGGTTCGTGTCCGAAGTGGATCCATCTTTCCTTCGATGCTGAGGATGCAACTTCACCGATTGCGCACGCTGAATATTCGCTCGATGCCGGTCCGTGGCAGTTTGTGGCCCCGGTGGGGGTGATCTCCGATTCGAAACGGGAGAAGTACGAGGTTTCAATTCCGCTCGATGACAGTGGCGCAAAGGCGGCCGAGCACTTGATCACGGTTCGCGTCTATGACAGGTATGACAATGTTGGCTCGGCCAAGACCGTAGTGCCGGCGGGCGCAAAGTAAAATATGCGATTTGAGCTGGGAGTTGCAGCGCGATACCTGAAGGCGAAGCGCCGGCAGGCCGTGGTGGGCATTGTGACTGTCATCTCCATCACGGGAGTGGCAGCCGGCGTTGCGGCGTTGATTATCGCGCTCGCCATTACCAATGGGATGCGCCGGGATCTCGAAGACAAGCTGGTTGACTCGAGCGCGCATATCCAGTTGATGCAGGCAGACAAGATGGGCATCAAGGAGTGGCGACCGCTGCTGGCACGGCTTGAGAAGGTGCCGCATGTGGTGGCCGCTTCGCCGGGGCTTTGGGAGCAGGTGCTGGTGGCACGCGGAGCGCGCGACGGTGGCGCGCTGGTACAGGGCATTCTGCCTGGCGATGAGATGAAGGTGAGCCACATACTGGATCATGCGACTCCGGGGGCGATCGAAGCTCTAAAGCCGGTGGCGGAAGGGGCTGCAGCTTCGGGCGCGCTGCCGCCGATTGTCTTGGGCAGCGATCTGGCAGATACGGTTGGCGCCAGGGTGGGCGACACCGTGATGCTGATCAGTCCTCAGGGCGAGCTTTCACCGATAGGGGAGATTCCAAAATACCAGCCGTTTCGCCTGGCGGGAACGTATCACACCGGCTTTTACCAATACGATTCGCTGATGGGCTTTCTGCGCCTGGCGGACGCGCAGAAGCTTTTCGACGAGCCGGATCTGCTGTCGGTGATTGGAATCAGGGTTGACGCCCCGAACAAGGCTCCGGAGATTGCCAAGGCCATTGAGCAAGCCGCCGGCAAGGGTTACATGACCACCAACTGGACCGAGGACAACCGCGAGTTGTTTAAAGCCCTGAGGCTCGAGCAGATTGTTACATTCATTGTGATAGGGCTCATTGTGATGGTGGCCGCGCTGAACATTTTGATCGCGCTGACCATGATGGTGATGGAGAAGACGCGTGACATTGCGGTGATGATGAGTTTTGGCGTGGAGCCTGGGCAGGTGAGGCGCATTTTTCTGATGCAGGGTTTGCTGATCAGCGTGATTGGTACCGCGATCGGGCTGGTGCTGGGTTACATGGCATCGTGGGCGGGCAGTCACTACCACATCCCGTTATCGCCGGATGTCTATTCGATCGATACCCTGCCCTTTGCGCCGCGGCTGATTGACGGCGTGATTGTGTCGGTGGTGTCGATTGGGATCTCGTTGCTGGCGACGCTTTACCCAGCTTGGGCGGCGGCGAAGGTGCTGCCGGCGGAAGCGCTGAGGTATGAGTAAGGCATTTAGAGTCAGTGGTGATTTGCAATGTGACACATTTTGTGTCACATTAGCTTCATGCAGAGCATCACTCTCCGCCAGCTTCGTGATACAAGGCAGGTGAAAGCCTGGCTCCGGGCCGGCGTACACATCGAAGTGCGCGAGCGAGGCGAGGTGATTGGCGAGCTGGTGCCGAGAACGCCCGCGAAGCCCAACGTGGAGTGGCCCGATTTCGAGGCGCGTGCCAAAGCGATCTTTGGTGATCGTGTGACCACAATCGTTGACGATTTGATTGAAGAGAGGAATAGTCGCTATTGAACGTCTGCGTCGACACCAGTTTTCTGGTGTCGCTTTACGCGATTGAAGTGCATTCCCCCGAGGCTTGGCGTCGGATGGCGCAGAGGCCGTCAGTATGGGTCACGCCGCTCAATCGGGCTGAAGTGATCCATGCGTTCCACAATCAGGTCTTCCGGTCAAAGTTTGTGGTTGCCGATGCGACACGCGCATGCACTCACTTTTTAGCAGACGGCACGCATGGTATTTGGACGGTGGTCGATTTACCGAACTCTGCGTGGGAAAGCTGCATTGACCTCGGCCGTCGCTATGGGCCGACCCTTGGTGTACGCACTCTCGACTCGTTGCACGTGGCGTGCGCACTTGAGCTGAGAGCTCAGAGGTTCTGGACGTTCGATGAACGGCAGGCAAAGCTGGCTGAAGCTGTTGGGTTGGACACAACTGCATAAAGGCAACCCAGAGTCACTCAGACGCGCGTGAAGAAGCCGGCGACCGCGAGGGGCCGCGGCTGATTGACGGCGTGATTGTGTTGATTGAAGCCGCAAGGCAGGTCCTCGTCTAGACAGGCGTGATGATGCCGCCCATGGCGTGCCGACGCGGTAGAAGGATGCCGCGATGGTCGACCACTGCGTGGGGCGACTCTTTGGACAGAGATTCGCGCACAATAAGCGCGCCGCCGCAGGCCGGGCACCAGTCGGCCTTGGTCTGATCGCTCAGGACTGCATGGCATTGGGTGCAGATTCGCTCCATGCAAATAGACTAGCCCGTATTTCTCACAGGTGTGCACCTATCGCGAATTGGTGCTTTGAAGTGCGCCTGCGGGCCTGGAGACCCGCCGGGACAACCGGGCTACCACCCCAACGAATACAAATCATTCGTTGGGGGCCCCGAGGAGCCCGGCGCTACGGGTTTTCGTGGCTGGTGAGAAATGCGGACTCGCCGATCAGTATCTCTTCCGGAGCGAATTGAGGCTCGACTGGCTGCGATGCGATGGGCTTGATCCGCCATGAAACTGTAGTTGCCCAGGCGTGAATGTCGTCCCAGTCGCGGAAGTCGGTGCTCGGCACGCCTTTGAATTGCGATGGAACGAGGAGCCGCACCAGGTTGAAGGGAAACGGAAGCAGCTGCGCGTCGAAACGTCCCCCGAGGATCTTGACTTCAACTGGCCGAAACCATGGAGACCGAGCCAGTTCTGTTCCAGCCTGAACGGCCGCCAGGCCGAATTCATCGGGATTGCCCAGGACCGGACCCAGCACGAAGACCCATGAAAGTCGCCTGGTAAGAGGGATCCGAAAACGGCTTATGAACTGATGTATCTCTTTGGGCAATTCGCCCACGTAAATTGGCGTGCCGAGGATGATTGCGCTGTATTGGTCGAGGGTCTTGACGGCGCGCATCGGGGCCAGATCAACCTGGAGCCGCGCCAGGCGCAAATCCTTTGCGACGGCTTCGGCGACCTCGCGGGTGGAACCGGTGCGGGTGGAGTAGGCAACCAAAACAGGAGCCAACATTGCGGCCAACCTCAGTTGCGACAATTGTCGGGGAACGTTAACCGGCAGGATGTGTTCCCGATCACCTCAGGTAATCGCGATCGGCCACACAGGTGGGTAGTGGGTCAGCCTGAAACAAACGTCCCACAGGGGCTAAAGCCCCGATCATTTTATTGACGTTATCGACACGGATACATCCGTGCCCTTTCAAAACTGTGCCTGCATTGAGTTTTTCCGCAGCCTGTAAAGCCCGCGTTTATTTGCTCGGCGACCTAATCCCTGCCCGGTACACTGGGTTTATGCATCCTCCGGTGCGCCTGATTGCCGTTGATATGGATGGAACCTTGCTGCCCGCGCTTTCGCAGACGGTGAGTGGCCGCGGCGCGCTGGCGCTGCGTGCCGCCCAGCAGGCCGGAGTAACGGTGGCCATTGCCACTGGGCGGCGGGCAGCCTACACCACTCCGCTGCTAGAGAGTTTGGGCCTGCGAGCGGATACGCCGCTGATTACGTCGAATGGTGCAGTGACGAAGACGCTTGGCGGCGAGACTCTGGACCGGTGCCACATGGATGCGCAAGTAGCGCGGGGGCTTTGCGGATTGCTGCGCGGATTTGGAAGCGTGGTGTTCACCTTCGATCGACCGGGCCGGGGCGAGCTGGTGCTTGAGAATCTGGAACAGGCCCATGGGCGCATTTCGTTGTGGATCGAGGCGAATCGGAATGCGATTGAGGTGGTGAAGCCGCTTGAAGACGCGATAGCTGACGGAGAGAATCCGATTCAGGGCATGGTGGCTGGTTCAATCGTCCAGATGCGCGCGGCTGAGCAGGCTCTGAAGGCGAGCGAATGGGCTACGTCGTGTGAGTCGGCGTGCACGGTGTATCCGGCGCGGGACTTGTCGATTCTGGATCTTTTGCCGCGGGGAGTGACCAAGGGCTGGGCGCTGGCGCGGCTGGCGGCTTGGCTTGGCGTGGATCGCAAAGAGACGATGGCCATCGGCGACAACTGGAATGATGTTGAGATGCTGGAGTGGGCAGGGCAAGCGGTGATGATGGGCAATGCGGCCGGGGAGTTGCGAGCACTGGCGAAGACGCGCGGATGGAAGCAGGCTCCGGCAAACGATCAGGATGGCGCAGCGATCGCGATTGAGGCAGCGCTGCGCAGAGGGTTGGCCGAGGTGAGCGAAACCTCGGTTGCGATGGACTGATGGACGACTTCTGAGAGATGAAAAAGCGCGCGGTGAAAGTTTTGGCGGCTGCAATTGCGGGTTTGATGAGCCTGACGCCCGGGCTGCGCGCTGCCGAGCGAATTACGCTCAATAACGGGTTTGTGATGCGCTGCGATCATCACTCCCAGGTTGATAGCCGGGTGCGGCTCTACCTTAGCGCGGGCGAGGATAACTACATAGAGTTCGCGCCCGAGCAGATTGCGGCAGTGGAGACTGTGCCCGACAGTCCCGCGCCGATTGTGGCTGCCGCAGCTCCCGTGAATCTAAATGCGAAGCTAACGCCTGTGGACCTTGGCGAGATGCTGGCTCGCGCCGGCACGGCACACAACATTGACGTGGACCTGCTGGCCAGCGTGGTGAAGGCGGAGAGTGGCGGCAATCCCCGCGCGGTGAGCAGTGCCGGAGCTCAAGGGCTGATGCAGTTGATGCCGGGTACGGCAAACGAGCTGGGGGTGGACAATAGTTTTGTACCTGACCAGAATGTGCGCGGCGGATCGACTTATCTTGACGAGTTGCTGTCGCGTTACCACGACAATCTGGCATTGGCGCTGGCGGCGTATAACGCCGGCCCGGCAGCGGTTGACAAGTATCATGGCGTACCGCCGTACAACCAGACCAGGGCTTATGTGGCGCGAGTGATTCACGAGTTCAACCGCAGAGTGCTGGCGCGGGAAGCGCAACAGAGACAAGGGTCGCCGGCAGCCCAGACAACAGGAACCAGGTGAACGCGGTAGCTCGGTGAAGGGTTGGAGGAAAGAGGTCTTCGCGCAAGGGCTAGAGGGATTGAGGGAAAACCCTTCGAGCGACGCAAATTTGCCACATTCGCTACCGCAGGGGTTAAAGCCCCGACTCATTTTGTGGTCCTTATCGGCGCGAGTGAATTCGCGCCTTGATACGAGACCATATTCTGACGAATTTTTCCGCAGCCTATAGCGCCCGGCTCACTGTTGGTGTTTGTCCGGCGCGAGGAAACATGCCCTGACAATTCGTGCTCATCTCGTCGGCTTTTCTCTCGACCCGCAAGGCCCGCACAGATTCTGATGAATCGATCTACGCAATGGTCCCCGGTTCTCCAAACTCACCCAAAGTGCGTAGTTTTTTCATTCGGCGCATCCGTTACACTTTTATTTATACAACTGTTCCGTGGGCGTCATTTGTTCGGCCGCAGCTGCAGCTTATGCAGCGCGACGGTGCGGGCAACGAGGGACACTCAGGGAGCAAGTTGAGTTTGTTGAATAGTCCCGGGCCGGACGGAGAAGTTTTGAAAAAGAGAGAGTGGATTCTGGGGTTGGTGGTTCTTGCGGTTCTGGCCGGGTTTGCCTATTGGGGCCGCGACAGAATCCACTTTGATTTCGGACTTTTCCGGCGGCAGGTTGCGCTGGCTAACTGGTGGCTGATTGCGCTGGCCACGGCCTGCATCTACGCGGGTTACGTCTTCCGCTCGGCGCGCTGGGCGCTGCTGGTGCGGCACAACCGGAAGATTGCACCCTTTACGCTGCTTGGGTCGCAGGTGATGGGGTTTACGGCGGTGGCGCTGATTGGGCGCGTTGCCGACCTGGTGAGGCCGTACCTGGTGTCGCGCAAAACCGGGCTGCCGGTCAGTTCGCAGATTGCTGTTTACATTGTTGAGCGGCTGCTCGATGCGGGCTCGATGGCGCTGATCTTCTCCATTGCCATGTTCTGGGTGCCAGCCGACCAGATCATCCGCGGAACCACGCATGCTGGTCTGATGGCCAAGCTCACGCACCACAGCCCGTTCCTCGCGCTACTCGTGGTGCGTTACGGAGGGCTGGTCTTCACCTTGCTCGGTGCGTTGTTTCTGGTTGCCGTGCGGCTGGCCGGGGAACGGGTAGCTTCATTCCTCGAGTTTGGCTTTGGGATGATTTCAAAGAGCCTGGGTCATGCGGTTGGACACAAAGTGCGCGCATTTCACGCCGGGCTCGACACCATGCGCTCGTTCAGTGACTTTGCCGGTGCGGCCAGCCTCTCGATTTCAATGTGGATCTTGATTTCGCTTGCATATTTTGTGGGATGCAAGGCGTTTGTGGCCAGTCCGGCTCTGATTTCAATCACGCCGCCCAAATGCATTCTGATCATGGTAGGCAGTGGCGGAGCCAGCATACTTCAATTGCCGGTCATTGGCTGGTTCTCACAGATCGGGTTGGTTGCCGTAATTCTGGCCGCAGTCTTGGGCGCCTCGCCGGAGGCCGCGACCGCATGCGGCGCAACTCTGTTGCTGGTCACTTTCCTGAGTGTGGTTCCATTGGGTTTGATCTGGGCGCAGTTTGACCACGTAAGCCTGCGCAAAGTGACGGTTGAGAGTGAGCGCGCGGACGAAGCGCTGGCGGCGGAGTAGGGGGCGGTAGATGAACTTTATCGGCACGTCTCGAGAGGTTGCGGAAAGACTATGTGCGTGGGGCGAGATTCCCCAAAACCTTCCCTCAGGGGCTAAAGTGTCTGCGTGAGAACTGGCCGCGCCATCGATGGGGAGTTGAAAAAGCCCGCGGCTAAAGCCCTTCCGATACTTTGAGCGATCATTCAGCAGCCTGAAGGCTGCTGCTCCCTCCCCGTTCTCAGGCAGAAAGTCTCGTCAAGCCGAGTTCTCGCGCAGACTCTAAAGCCCTTGGTTTATAGGGACCTTATTGGTACGACTGACGTCGTGCCCTTTCAAAGCAGCGTTTTCGATTGAGGTCTCACGCAGACACCTTAACGCCGTTGCTCCCTCAGACAGTGCTTTCGACGACTCGTACTACTAAACAACTGGTGGCGGAGGAGCTGAGGGCGGCGGAGCGTCCGGCGACGCTGTGGCGGGCCTGGGATGGAACCACTGCTGCGATTCACGCCGGAAGAGCAACCACGCCAGCAGCACGACGAATACTCCGTGGACCACCAGGCCGAGGGGCTGGTTGAAGGCGGCCACAATGACGTGAAAGCTGATCCAGCCGAGCGCCAGCCAGCGCGCCCAGTTGCGGCCGCGCAGCATATAGATGCCGGTTACAACCGCGAGTGCGCCAATCGCGTAGACTCCAGCTTCTTCAAGTATTGTTGGCCGGGTGATGTTGA
>JASHVU010000716.1 GCA_030044455.1 Acidobacteriaceae bacterium
ATTAACACTCCGATTAAGGGTACGCGATGCCAATCGCCACCGCTGATCGCTGTTACTGTGCAAGTGTCTTGCTATGCCACCCCTTACATGTTAGCGGAGACTGGTTGGTGACAGCGAGATGGTCGGCGACCCAAGCGCGAGCGAGCACGGCATCAGCATCAACAGCGGAAACAGGGTGAAAGGTTGCGCCAAATTCTCATCATGCGCCTCTTGTGGGGGATCGACGATCCAAGCTGACATATCAATCAAACGATACGATTGCAAAGCTGCTTCTCGGCTCGTCATGTCAACTACATGAATTCGCATTGGGTCACCTACGCAACGGAACGGGTTTCGGAGGCAGCGAATCTGACAGAAAACATGGGAGAAACGGTGGTTTTCCATCAAGACTGCGCCAAGTCGAGTTATTAAAGAATTTGAAATGAGCTGAAGGGATAAAGTTTCTTGGCCGTCGGCCCTGGGTCTTGGTTATTTGTTTGACGGAGTTGTCTTGTTTGATATATCAAATAAATGATCCATATTGATGGATTTGGCGTCAAATTCGGAATGCTCTTGCGTCTGCTCCGGTTCAGCGGTGAACGAGGCAGAGGCGTTTTTCTTATCTGGTGTACTGCGATCTTTCTATTCGCGATCCGGTGCTCGGAGATGCGACACAATCATCGAGATCACAAGTGCCCGGTACATAATCGGCGGAACACAGCGCTCGGTGCGGGCAAGCAGGATCGCGAGATTATTACCAGATGTCTTAACCCATCTACAGCGATGATTGCGCCGACTGCACGCGCGTTGCGCTCCTCAGTCTCAGGATCGGCCGCAGATGCGATCTGTGTGAGGGTGTGCCGACAGGCGGCGCCACAAGCTGGATATCTGTCGTTCGTTTGATGATCCAAATCGTTATTCCAGGAGGTAGACGATGTGTCGAGTTCGGGTTCTTTACATTGCTGCAGCAGTTGTTACGATTTGCGGTCCGCTGGGCCGCCCACAGCAGCCCACCTCTTCCCAGTCTGCGCTGCGTGAGGAAATCACAGTCGATGCCTATGCGACCTCCACGCCGTTCCCGCACGTCTGGGAAGAGATGTTTGGTTCTGGCCGAGCAAACCTCGCCATGCGCGCGGATTATCAGTCGGACCTTCGCCTTGTGAAGAGCGTTACAGATTTTCACTTCGTCCGATTCCATGGTATCTTGGGCGATGAAAACGGCGTCTACAGTGAGGATGCGCAAGGCAGGCCGGTATACAACTGGTCCTACGTCGACCGGATTTACGACGCCTTGCTGAGCAACGGGGTTCGCCCCTTCGTCGAAATCAGTTTCATGCCCAAACAACTTGCGGCCCGCCCCGACCTCATGGGTTTCTGGTATCTCCCCATCGTTTCTCCTCCCGCCGACTATTCGAAATGGGACGCGCTGATCACAGCCTTTGCACGTCACCTGGTCGATCGCTACGGAATCGATGAAGTGGCCAAGTGGTATTTCGAGGTCTGGAACGAGCCCAACGGCGGCTTTTGGACTGGCAGGCCAGCCGAGAAAACTTATTTCGAACTGTATGATCACACGGCGCGCGCTTTGAAAGCGGTCAACACGCGCTTGCGCGTCGGCGGACCTGCAACCGCCGAAGCCGCCTGGGTGGGCGATACAATCGCACATGCCGTTCGCGACGATGTGCCGCTTGACTTTGTGTCCACACATGTCTACAGCAACGATCCCGTCACTGGTGTCTTTCCCGATGGTCGAGCCATTGCACCTGGCGAGATGGTCTGTGCTGCGGTCGACAAAGTTCATCAGGAAATCCTCAACTCCGCCCGCCCTGACATTCCTCTGATCTGGAGCGAATATGGTCCCGGCGACAACCGCCAGTCCTACACCGACTCGATTTATATGGGCCCCTGGCTTGCCCAAACCATAAGCAAATGCGCGGCCGAGACAACGATGTTGTCCTACTGGACCTTCTCCGATGTCTTTGAGGAGCAGGGCGTGATCAAAACTCCTTACTATGGCGGGTTTGGCCTGGTCGCCGAAGACGGCATTCCGAAACCGTCCTACGATGCCTTCATGCTTTTACACGAGTTAGGCGATCAAAGGCTGCCAGCGCCCGTCGACGAAGCCCTCGTCACTCGACGTGCCGATGGCACCCTGGTGATCGCCACCTGGAATTGGGTAGAGCCGAATGCCGCGGGCCACAACAAGACCATCACATTCGAATTAAAAGGCGTGCCTGATGGCGCTTACGCGGCAATTCGCCGGGTCGACCGAGAACATGGAGATACGCTCGCCGCGTGGAAGGCGATGGGTAGTCCGAAGTATCCCACGCGGCAGCAGGTTGAAGCGCTGCAACGTGCTGCGGACATCGGGCCGGCCCAGGATGTGCCGGTGCGTGATCATCATTTGACACTTGTGCTACCGCCAATGGGGCTGGCGGTTGTTGAGATCCAATGATTCGTGGAAGGGTTTACTTTGGAACCCTCACGCAGACGAACCAGCGTACAGAAGGCGTTCTATAGCGTTTTAGGAAATACCGTAGGGAGAAACCCACGCCACAAAGTCAGCGCGACCCCAAGAAGCGCTGACCCTGCACAACCCTAAGTGACATTACACCTTTTTCTAAAACGCCGTAAAGTTTCTCTTCGGTATCTTCCAACTGCCACGTG
>JASHVU010000717.1 GCA_030044455.1 Acidobacteriaceae bacterium
AAGTAGCCGAAATCCTCAAATCCTCTTTCCGCGAGACCGATGTGCTGGGCAGGATCGGCGGCGACGAGTTCGCAGTTGCGGGACAGTTCAGCGAAGAGCACATTGCACAGGCCGCGCACCAGTTGGAAGTTTCAGCCGAGGTCGCCAATCGCGGGCGAACTCATCCGCCCATGCTCAGCTACAGCGTGGGATGCGTGACCATGCCGGCGGGTGACCCCGAATCACTCGACAGCCTGCTGGCGCGGGCCGATCGGGCTATGTACAGCGCGAAGCGGCGGAAGAAGACGTCGGTTGCCGCGGGAAGTGCCGCCATTGCTTTTGGAGGCGGCCGCCCCGGCTCTTTTAATCTTCACAGATAGCAGCACTCCCCCGGCATTGCATACTTATCCAATCTCCTGTATATTTATACGAACGCGGAATCCGCTACACGGACCGCGCATTCGCTTTTATCTGTGCAGGACGCGGCAATGAAGATCCAACGGCTGGATGCAATTCGCGAGGTGCTTACGAGCTCGGCAATAGCCAGCCAGGACGAGCTAAGGCGTAAGCTTCGCCGGCGCGGTTTTCGTGTGACCCAGGCAACGCTCTCGCGCGACATCCACGAGCTGCGGCTGTCAAAAGGGCCTGGCGGCTACTCCCTTCCCAACCGGCGCGGCAATGGTGCGGTTGTGGCGGACGATGAGCCGCCGTCGCTTGAAGAGGTGCTCGAGAGCTTTGGTTTGCGTGTCCGGCAGGCCATGAACCAGGTGGTCGTGGGCACGGTGCTGGGTGGAGCGCAGCCGGTAGCTGCGGCGCTAGACCGCGCTTCGTGGCCTGAGGTACTGGGCACCATTGCCGGAGACGACACGGTACTGGTCATCTGCTCCGATCAACGCCGTGCCAGTGATGTGGAGACTCGTGTCAGGGTGTTGCTTGAATCATGACCAGGAAAATACAAACCGCAGTGGTTGGCGTAACCGGATACGCCGGCGCAGAACTGGCACGGCTTCTGCTGCACCATCCTCGCCTTAAAGGCGTGCCGCCGGTTTTTGCCGGCCGCGTGGATGAGAAAGACGCTCAGCGCGGTGGAATTCCGCTTGGAGAGATTCATCCTCAACTTGGCGACAACAACGGCCGCGGCAAGTTGCGCCTCGAGCCGTTCTCATGGGAACTGCTGGCCGAACGCGGAGTGGATGTTTTGTTCCTCGCCATACCACATGAACAGTCGCGCGAGTGGGTTCCCCGGGCGTTGAAGAATGGCTTGCGCGTGATCGACCTGAGCGGCGCGTGGCGCTTGACCAATGCGGCAAATCGCGCAGTCTATAACTTCGAAGATGAAGGCGCCGAGGAAGCCGAGACAACGCAGGCGCAGGCAGTTTATGGAATGCCTGAGCTCCATCGCGAGCAGGTTGCCGGGGCAAGACTGATCGCGAACCCGGGCTGCTACGCGACCTCTGTCATCCTGGCGTTGAAACCGCTGGTCGCTGCCGGACTCATCGATCTCGATCGCGGAATTGTGGCCGACTCGAAGAGCGGCGTGAGCGGAGCGGGCAAGGCGCCTTCGGCGAAAACGCATTTCATGTATGCGGCAGACAATCTGTCGGCCTATAGCGTGTTCAGTCATCGTCACACCGGCGAACTGCTGGAACAGATTGGCATCGACGCCAGTCAGATTGTATTCACGCCGCACCTGCTGCCCATTCCCCGTGGAATTCTCTCCACCATTTACGTGCAGTTCAAAGAGCCGCAGACGCGTATCTCCATCGCCGCTGTCTACGAAGCGTTCTTTGCCGGCTGCCCGATGGTGCGTTTCTCGATCAAGACGCTTCCGCAGATTCAGTACGTAGTGCGCACCAATTACGCCGACATCGGCTTCCAGCTTGACTCGAGCGGTCGTCGTGCTGTCATCGTCAGTTGCCTTGACAACCTGCTGAAAGGCGCAGCAGGCCAGGCGGTGCAGAATATGAATATCGCACTCGGATGGCCCGAGTCGGAGGGCCTTGCATGAAATTGGCTGCGGAGGGCAGTGAATGAAGTACGTAGTCAAGCTCGGTGGTGCGGGACTGGAAACTCCGGCACTTTTCGAAGGCTGCGTGCGCGCAATCGCCGACCTGGTGCGCGACGGTAATCGTGTATCCGTTGTGCATGGCGGCGGAATTCAGCTTACCAGAATGCTGAAAGCTCTCGGCAAGCAAAGCGAGTTTGTGAATGGACTGCGCGTGACCGACGCTGAGACGCGCGATGTGGCATTGATGGTGCTAGCCGGCCGCGTGAATAAAGGACTGGTTGCCGCGCTGGGAGCGCTCGGCCAACCGGCGATGGGACTCTCTGGCGGCGACGGCCTGATATTCCGGGCGCGCAAGAAGCGGACTGCACCGGATCTCGGCTTTGTAGGCGAGATTGCGGCCAGCGATCCGCGCTGGATCGAGGCAATCTGGCAGTTGAACGCCGTGCCGGTGCTGTCTTCGATGGCGCTTGGCTATGACGGCGAATACTACAACGTAAACGCCGACGAAATGGCGGCGGCCTGCGCCGTTGCCTGCCGGGCCGATGCACTGGTGTTTCTCACCGATGTACCCGGAGTAAAGGATGCGAATGGCGAAGTGCTGCGCTGGCTCTCGATCGATCAGATCGCCGAGATGGCCAAGAACGCAGTGATTTCCGGTGGCATGCTGCCCAAACTGGGTGCATGCCGTGAAGCGCTTTTGAACGGCGTGAAGCGCGTGCGAATATTGCCCGCCGAGGCTGCAGAATCGTTACCCGACCTGTGCAGCTCGCGCGTGGCTCACGGCACTGAAGTGATGGTGGCCTAGCACGACTCGGCCTCATAAAAGAATCTTGGAATGCGGGCTGAGGCGCCCGAAACGATGCGGCTGGGCGGGTCGAGAGACGCCGCCAGCCGGCCGTGAGGAGAAATTGAATTGACGAAACTCGATCAGATCAAGGCCGCAGAGTCGCGGTTGCTGTTGTCGACATACGAAAGGAACCCCATCCTCTTTGTTGGTGGCGAAGGGGTTCATCTCATCGACGAGAACGGTACGCAGTACCTTGACCTGCTGAGCGGCATCGGCGTCAACGCACTTGGCTACTCGAACCCGGTGATTGAACAGGCCATTGCCCGCCAAAGCCGCGCGCTTATTCACACATCGAACCTTTTCTACCACGAGGGCCAGGCCGAGCTTGCATTGCGCTTGACTGAGCGCACTGGACTCGACCGCTGCTTTTTTGCCAATACGGGAACTGAAGCCTGGGAAGGTGCATTGAAGCTGGCGCGCGCCTACGCAGGTTTGCGCCGCAGCGAAGGCGCGAACATCGGAACAAAGTTCCTCGCCCTGGAGCACAGCTTCCACGGCCGCACCTTTGGTTCGGTTTCAACGACGCACAAGGCCAAGTATCGCGAGCCGTTCGGGCCCGTTGTTCCGGGGGTCGACTTCGTAGGTTTCAACGACGTTGCCGATCTGCGCGACAAGTTCTCGAAAGAGGTCTGCGCAATTCTGGTTGAGGCGATTCAGGGAGAAGGCGGAATCAGGCCGCTCTCGCAGGAGTTCTTCGCTGAAGCGCGTGCCCTGGCCAGTTCCACAGGCGCGCTGCTGATTGTGGATGAAATTCAGGCGGGCATGGGCCGCACCGGCAAGTGGTGCGCATACCAGCATTACGGCATCCAACCGGATGTGACTACTTTGGCAAAGCCGCTGGCAGGCGGCATTCCTCTCGGTGCAATGCTTTGCACTGAAGAAGTGGCGCGCTCGATTCATGCTGGGATGCACGGCACGACGTTCGGTGGGGGCCCATTGGCCTGCGCCGTCGCCATTACCCTCATCGATCACATTGAGCAGCAGCACCTGCTTGAACATGCGACCGAAGTCGGCGACTACTTTCAGAAACGGCTGCGTGAACTGGCGCGCCGTCACGACTCGATTGTCGACGTGCGCGGCAAGGGGCTGATGCTCGCGGCCGAACTTGACTCTGCAGACCTGGCAAAGCTGACAGTCGCCGAGATGCTGAAGCGGCGAATTCTCATTAACTGCACAAGCGATACGGTGTTGCGTTTCCTGCCCCCGTACATTGTGGAGCGGGAGCACGTGAACCAAGCCATCGACGGGCTCGATGCAATCTTCACCGAACATGCGGCGGCGCACAGCGCGCTGCCCGCGACAGGAGGACACTAACGTGGCCGGTAGAGCAACCATTGAACAGCTCGTCCCGCAAATCTCAGTCGACACCGATCCCGATATTCAGGCCGCGGTCGAGCGCATGGCCGGCGAGGATCTGTGTTCCATCTCAGACCTTTCAAGCGGCGAAGTGCGCGCTATTCTCAAGCTCGGCCACGACGTAAAGCGCAATCCCGGAGCCTATCGCCGCGCCCTCGATGCGAAGCAGATGGTTTTGATGTTTGAGAAGGCAAGCCTGCGTACCCGGCTGGCATTTGAAACCGGCATCAACACCATGGGCGGCAATGCGATCTTTGTCGATCAGACCAATTCTCCGCTCGGCGAGCGCGAAACCATCGCCGATGTAGCGCGCAACCTTGAGCGCTGGGTTGATGTGATCGTGCTGCGCACTTACGCACACGACACGATCACCGAGATGGCAGCGAACTCGCGCGTGCCAATCATCAATGCGCTCTCTGATTTTGAGCATCCCTGCCAGGCTCTCGCCGACTTCATGACCCTTGAAGAGCACTTCGGCACCGCGTCGGGACTCAACTTTACCTACGTTGGAGACGGCAACAATGTTTGCCATTCTCTCATGCTGACCGGGGCCCAGCTTGGCACGAACGTCACCGTTGCAACGCCACGCGGATATTCGCCCGACATCGAAATCGTCACCATCGCGCGCGAGATTGCCGAGCGCAATCGCTGCGAAGTGCGGCTTACCCAGGATCCGCAGGCAGCCACTGAAGGAGCGGACGCGGTCTACACCGATGTCTGCGTCAGCATGGGCTTTGAACACGAATCCACCAAGCGCGCGCCG
>JASHVU010000718.1 GCA_030044455.1 Acidobacteriaceae bacterium
TCGGTAAGCGATCAGATGGCGGAGCTGCTTGGGCCGGACCTGGTCTCCGCAATTCTCGACGCCGGATACAACTTCGACTTCACTGACTCAGAAGCCATCGATCGCGAGGGCATTCATTACCCAATTCTCGTGCTGCCGAATGTAGAGCGCCTGCCGCTGGCGGCGTATCGGAAGATCGAGGCGTATGCGCGAGAAGGTGGTGTCGTCATCGTCGTTGGCCACGCACCTGAGCGCGCGCCGGGACTGCTGGAATCCAAGCGCGATACACCTGCCGTGCAGCAGATTTCCAGCCAGATGTTTGCAGCCGGCACAAAGAACACCCGGCTGGTGGACGGCGCTTCAGAGCTGGGCGCAGCGCTCAACAGTTTTCTCCAGCCCGATGTGGCGCTCAGCCCGGCCCCGCCTGAGGTCGGTTTTATCCACCGCAAGCTGCCGGACGCGGACATCTGGTTCCTTGCGAATACCGGCAACCAGCCGCACAGTTTCACGGCGACATTCCGCACACACTGGCCAAAAGCGGAATGGTGGGATCCCATGAACGGGACCATCGCCGTCGCAGGCAGTGGACCATCGCTGGCCATGACGCTTGCTCCCTATGAGTCGCGGGTGGTGGTCTTCAGTGACCATGCCACCCAGAAAACGCGACCGCCTGCGGCGCCCGAATTTGCACCGATCGACCTGAGCCACGACTGGAAGGTCACATTCGAGAGGACCGGCGCGACCGAAACGATGCAGACGCTGCACTCCTGGGCCGACGATCCGGTGGGCAGATACTATTCGGGCACCGTGACGTATGTGCGGACGGTGCAGATTCCGCAGATGGTTGCGCAGGCCGGCGATGCCGCACTGGATTTCGGCGAGGGGCAACCTGTCCCCCGCACGAATTTGAATCTGCCCGGCATGCGCACCTGGTTCGACGCGCCGGTGCGCGACGCCGCGCTGGTTTATGTCAACGGCCATCTGGCGGGATCGGTGTGGCGCCCGCCTTACGCGCTTGAGATCGGTTCGCTGCTGCGCGCGGGTACGAACGACCTGAAGATCGTGGTGGCCAACACCGCCATCAACGAGCTTGCGGGCCGTTCGGCGCCGGATTACAGACTGTTGTGGATGCGTTATGGCCAACGCTTCGCGCCGCAGGACATGGATCATCTGGAACCGTTGCCTTCCGGGCTTCTCGGACCCTTGCGGATTGTGCCGGCGGACGGCAAGAACTGAGCATAGAATGTTGCCGATGTGGAGAATTGCCCCAATTGACTTCGGCAAACCAGGTCGCCTAAGAGTGCGAAGCGGGGATGCCTGCTCGCGACTCCTCGCATTTTGGGCGGAGTCACTGGTTGTACCGTCGATGTTCATCATGTCTCGCTCCGCGAGGCCATTCCGCAGCGGGCTCGTCAGTATTGTCCTGGCTGCGCTCTCTCTCGCTACTGCGGTTGCACAGAAACCGAACGCGAATCTTTCCGGTATCGCCCATGTCGCCATCCGTGTCTCCAATCTGGACGCTTCTCGCGCGTTCTTCCACAAGCTCGGTTTTGAAGAAGCCTTCGCAATGAACAAGGAAGGCAAACCCAGCGAAGCCTTCTTCAAAATCAACGACCGGCAGTTCATCGAGTTGTATCCCCGAAGCAATGCCACGGACTGGGCCGGCTTCATGCATATCTGTTTCGAGACGGCGGACATCGAAGCCCTGAATCAGGACTACATTGCCCACGGCCTCACGCCAAAGCCCGTGGTTCGCGCGGGCGCCGGAAATCTTTTGTTCACTCTGCAGGGACCGGACGAGCCTGGTTCTCCGTCCGATCTGCGGTCTGCGGCCACCCAGAACATTGAGTACACGCAGTACATGCCGGGCTCGCGACACACGCTGGATCGAGGCATGCACCTCGGACCGGAACGAGTCGCCGTGCAGATTGTGGGGGTGGGCGTTCCCATGCAGGACGTCCGAGCCGCCGCTTCCTTCTATGAAGACAAACTCTCGTTTATCCCGGCCGGACATCCGCTCGAACCGGGGGCGACGGCACTCCGTTTGCCTGGAGCTGCGGATGAGCAGATCGAGTTCCTCTTCCCGGCAAGCCTGCCCGGCGCGTTCAACGATGCGAAGCTCCACTTCAGCATTCTCTTTTCGGTGCCGGATCTCGGCAGCACGCGGGCTCGTCTGCGTTCTCTGGGCTTGGCGCCGAAGAAGCACGGTCCCACGCTGACGATTCATGACCCGGACGGCGATGCGATCGTGTTTGTCGCAGCAGCATCCGATGCGCACGCAGCCGAGACGGGGGTGAACTGAGGAGATTGCATCAGGAGAATTGCGCTTCGTTGCGTGCAAAGTCGTGAACTCCTCGTTGTCCCGCTCCAGCCAATACAAATCATTTGCTGGAGCGCCCCGGCGGTTTCAGTGCAAGGCCGGTGGTCCTTGTGATCGCGCTGACTTGCCGATGGCGCCTTCGGGATACAGCAACTCTGGCTTTGCGATAGGCGACAGTCGCTTCGGGCAGCAGCAACCCAGGAATTGCTGCTGCTCCCAGCTTCCAGATCCCAGCTCAGGTCACTACGGATTAGCTTCACGGCGATGGCATGGGCCTACCCCCCAATATTCCCTGAAAATAACTGGATTGTTTTCCTGCAGTTCGTGAAAAAGTTTTGCACTAAACGCATTACCATCAGCTGGTTGCGTCCAAAGATACGGATCTAAACGGTTTATGCGCCATTTTTTGCGCCTCCCTGGATGCAACTCTATGAAAATAAAGCCTTGGAGTTTGCATGCGTTTGGGCGCCAAAAG
>JASHVU010000719.1 GCA_030044455.1 Acidobacteriaceae bacterium
AATCAATTTACTGAAACAGAAGAACGTTGTTCGTTGTGTGACTACCGGAGCCACCCCAGAGTTTCGGAGTGCACTCGGTGAGGCGGCCAATCTGCATCGGGAGAATATCCGGCGCGAATAGACCGTCGTTGACAACAACAGAACGAAATTGCCTGTATGAGAACGGCGTGATCAATTCCGGTCTAACGGAAGTTTGCACGCGCCACTTCGCATGCTGCAATCTTGTTCAAAACTTGCAGGAGGAGATGTATGACGCTTAAAAATCTGTCGAAACTGCGAGAACTCGCAGCCGACAAGGGCCGGGGCATTTTGTTTGTGCTTTCGGTCTTCGCGCTGTTTGCGATGTTCACCTCATACGCGCACGCGCAGACGGCTACGCTTGTGGGTACTGTTACCGATCCCACAGGCGCAGTGGTGGCTAACGCCACCGTCAAAATTACCAGCTTGGACACTGGCCTTTCGACTAATGTCGTGTCGTCGGGCGATGGGCAATTTGTCGCGCCCGATCTGGCCATCGGCCACTACACCGTTTCTGCGACGGCAGCCGGATTCAAGGTTTCGCAGAAGACCGGCGTGGTTTTAACCGTAGGCGATCGCCTGCGCCTTGACTTCAGACTTGAAGTTGGCGGCCAGGCTCAAACCGTGACCGTCGAAGCCGATGCAATCCATCTGCAGACGGATACGGGCGAGGTCAGCAATCTGATCAGCAGCCGCCAGGTCGAGCAGTTGGAGACCAACGGCCGCAGCATCTACACGCTCATCGATCTCACCCCGGGAGCATCCGGTCTGCAGACCGACGATCAGGCGCCTACCTCTGTGTCAGGAAACGCAAACGTCAGCTTCAACGGCCAGCGCATGAGCCACAACATCTATCTGATGGATGGCGGCGAAGACGATGACCGTGGCGGCGCCGGCACCTTCAGCGTCGTTCCTTCCCTTGAAGCCATCGCTGAGTTCCAGATCCTCACATCCAACTACAGCCCCGAGTACGGACTTTCCTCCGCGGCCACTATGTCCACGGTGATCAAGTCCGGAACCAAGTCGTTCCACGGCTCCGCGTGGGAGATCGACCGCAACGACGCTCTCGATGCCATCAACTACTTCCAAACCAACAAACCCGAGCTGCGCAACAACATCTTCGGCGCGAACATTGGCGGCCCGGTCAGCTTCCATCCCAACAGAACCGAGCCAAAGACCTTCTTCTTTTACAACCAGGAATGGCGCAGAGTCATCCAGGGAGGATCGCTGAACACAGTGGTACCGCCGACCTCCGCCTACGGTGGCAATTTCGCCGGCACCGGCCAAACCCCGGCGGTTCCTTGCGCCAGTCAGCTCTCCGCGGCTGAACAAACAGATTTCAAAAATGCAGGAATCACGACGTTCAGCACTACGAAATCGAGCGGCGCGTGCAACTATGACGAGACGTTCCTGGCGGCGACCGGGGCGAACGCAATTCCAACCGCTCTGCTTGACCCCAATGCGCAGGCGTTGCTGACGGCCGGCAAGATCTTCCCTGCGGCAACCAGCGGCAGCAACTTCAAGGGCGGAGCCAATTCTCCCACCTATGTAACCGAAGAGATTGCTCGCGTTGACCACAAATTCAACGACAAATTCTCGATCTTCGGCCACTGGGTCTCCGAACAGGTCGCGCAGTCCTTTGGCACCACCATGTGGAGCAGCGACAACGTACCTACCATCGGGAACACGTTTGGAAATCCGTCGTACAGTGGAGTGTTGCACGCCACCTACACCATCAATCCCAACCTGCTAAACGAAACAGCCTTCAACTACGACGGCAATCGCATTCACATTCTGCCCGCGGCAGCCTTCGGCGCTCCGCTGGCTTTGCCGTCGTCCTACACTTCGAATCGCATCTTCCCCGGTCCCGATCCTGACAACCTGATGCCGGGGATTGACCTTGCCAACACCGGAACCTATTACACTGCCAACTGGACCCCCTGGAACAACGATGCCAACGATTATCAGATCCGCGACGATGTTTCGCTGGTAAGGGGTGCCCATCAGTTCAAGTTCGGTGCAAGCTGGGCATTGTATTCAAAGGTGCAGGACTACTTTGCTTCACCGCAGGGCCTGTTCACGTTCGACGGCAATTTCACCAACTACGACTTTGCCGATATGCTCCTCGGCTTTGCCAGCAACGGCAACGGCCAAGGGTACCAGGAGGCAGCGGTTCACCAGAGCGGAGATTGGGACGCCCACTCCTACGCCCTCTACGCGGCCGACAACTGGCATGCAACTCCCCGCCTGACCCTGAACCTGGGCCTGCGTTGGGACGGCGTGCCGCATACCTATGAAATTGCCGGTCAATCTTCTAACTTCTACCCCAACCTCTACTACGCAGGTTCTGCGGCAACCTTCGACACTGCCGGCAACATCTGCAGTGGGTCAAGCGACCCAGGTTGCTCGGGAGCCAGCCCGGGACTTGGAACCAGCCCGCTTGCGCTTCTGAAGGGGTACCAGTTCTACCTCAATGGAGTCGGCCTGGACGGACAAGGTTCCATTCCCAAGGGATTGGTTAAAACTCCATGGGACGCTTTTGGACCGCGCCTTGGATTCTCGTATGACGTCACTGGCCGAGGCAGGACTGTCGTCCGCGGCGGCTTCGGCATCATGTACGAGCGCATCCAGGGCAACGACATGTACGACGGCGCCACCAACGTTCCTTTCGACGACAATGCCAACTTCAACAATGTGTCGCTTTCCAATCCACACGTCAGTGTCAGTACTGGCGATACTCTGACTGTTCCGATCGTAGCGTCGAGCATCGCAGGCCTGGACGCCGGCAACTACAAGCTGCCCGATTCCTATCAGTACAGCGCTGGAGTTCAGCAGCAATTGGCGGCGAACACCATTTTGTCGGTGTCCTACGTTGGCACTCAGAGCCGTCACCAGAACGATTACCGCGAGAACAATCTGCCTCCAGTTGCTGATCTGCCGGCGCTGGCTACCGGCACCGAAGCCACACCCTACAACGAGTTGGTGCCCTACCTGGGCTTCGTCTCCATCAAACAGGCTGAGAACGTGGCCAACGGCGAGTACAACTCCATGCAATTGGATTTGCACACCACGCTGCACCACGATCTGCAAGCGCAGTTCGGCTACACCCTTTCAAAGTCGTATGATCCATCCACCGGTGGCGGCAACGGCTTTGACCTGGATACCACCGATAACCCGTACGAAGGCTGGAAATATGATTGGGGTCCGTCGATCTTCGATCGCAGGCAGGTCGCGTTCCTCAACTATATTTACGACGTTCCTCTCTTCCGGCACTCGTCCAACGCCTTCGCTACGTCGGTCCTGGGAGGCTGGCAAATCGCCGGCATCAGCACCTTTGAGACTGGCGCGCCGCTGAACGCCACTTTGGGCGGGAGCCTGGGCTCAAACGGCGTGCAGAATGCAACCAACTATCCCAACCTGTCTGGGTCTCTCGCCTATCCGAAGGCCAGAGGCACAAACGCGGTGCAATGGTTCAGCCCGTCAACCTTCACGGCGCCGGCGCCAGGATCGTGGGGCACTCTGGGCCACAATGCCATCAACGGCCCCGGACGCGACGAGTGGAACATCGCTCTGCACAAGGTGTTCAAATTCTCTGAGCACTCCCAGTTCGAGTTCCGTGCCGAGTCCTTCAACACCTTCAACCATCCGCAATGGGAGGCTGACGGCTCTAACGGTGGATATACCGGCAACTGCGGTTGGAACGGCACAACTTGCGCCGCCAGTAACTTCGGCGCCATCACCCAGTCGTACGATCCCAGAGTCTTCCAGCTTTACGGGAAGATCTCCTTCTAACCAGGACCTGCTGGTCTGAGGTTCCTCAGCGCCCCGCTCCCTCGGGAGCGGGGCTTTATTTTGGCGGTTCGATTTCGCTCGCCGGCTGGCTGAACCAGCTTCCATGCGCTTGCTCATCTTCATTTGCGGTCAATTAACCATCGGGCGCGCATACTGGATGCTTGAGGTTTCTATGATCAACCCAGGTGTTGATATTGCCCGCAACTCAGAAGCCACATGCATTCCTGCGGCGGCGCATGTCGCGAAGACTGGCTGTTGTTCGCGGTCCTCACTTTCTCGCCCAGGCGCAAAAGATCAGAGACCCACCCCCCTCCCTCGAAAACTGCCTCCTTCTTGGACCAAAAAGTTGAGTAAGGCATTCGCAATCATAATGATACAATTTGACATAGGTTATAAAATGGTAAACAAAACCTCTCTTTTTCGGCCCCTTTTAGGCATTTCCCGGTCAAATTTGCGTAATTGAGCCCAGATCAGCCAGCTATGATTTCGCGCATCCCAGTCCGTCTTTCAGTGTTCATCCTCTTGGCCCTGACCTTCAATGTGCCGCTTCGAGCTCAGGCCGCTGATCCCTCACTCGCTCAGTCGCTCGAGCAACAAGGTCGCTTGCCCGAAGCCGAACAGGCGTGGCGGCAGATCGTCAATGAGCGGCCTGGCGATGCAGGGGCCTACGCGAGCCTTGGCGTCGTGCTGTCCAAGGAAGAGAAATACACCGATGCCGCAGCGGCGTACCGTCGGGCCCTTGCCTTGAATCCGCGTCTCTCCGCGATTCAACTCAATCTGGGGCTCGCAGAATTCAAGCTGGGGCATTTTAGCGAAGCGATCGGTCCATTCAAGTTGATCCTCGCCGCCGACCCTCAAAATACGCAGGCGCAAACTTTGCTGGGGATGAGTTATTACGGCGCGAGAAGATTTGTTGAAGCAGCACCCCATCTACAAATCGCGATCAAGAATGACCCGAACAATCTGGAACTGCGCAATGTTCTTGCTCAGTCGTTCCTGAATGCGAAGAAATACAACGAGGCGCTTGAGGAGTACAAACAGATTCTCAGCATCAATCCCGATTCGGCGCCGGCCCACATGCTTGCCGGCGAGGCTCTCGATGCCCTTCATCGCACCGATGAAGCCATTGCGGAGTTCCGGCTTGCAGTGCAGGTCTCACCGCATGAACCGGAAGCGCACTTTGGCCTGGGCTATCTGCTCTGGGGCCAGCGCAAGTATGCTGAAGCCGCGCCGGAGTTCCAGGCCGAACTTGATAGCAGCCCCAACCATGCGCAGGCGCTCGAGTATCTCGGCGACTCGAATCTGCAGCTTGGCCGGCCCGCTGATGCGGCGCCGCTGCTTGAAAAAGCAATCAAGATCGATCCGGGACTTGAACAGGCGCATCTTGACATGGGAATCATCGATGCCGCCGACGGTCACAATGACGATGCGCTGCGCGAGATGAAGCTCGCCGAGAAAATTGCGCCCGATGATGTGAATATCCACTGGCGGCTGGGCAGGCTCTATCGCTCCATGGGGAATCGAGAGGCGGCGGCGACCGAACTCGAAAAGGCAAGAACGTTGACCCAGGCGGCCGACACCAAGCTGGTGGACAAAATGAATCCCGGCGCGCAGAAGCCTGACGGCCCGTCAGGAAAGTAGCACAGAGCGCTATCCCGTCGGTGCGTCCACAAAGACGTTTTCGGAGCGTGCGATCACCGCACTGGACAGGCAGTTTCCGACCACATTGATCATGGTTCGGCCCATGTCAATAAGCGTGTCGACACCGAGGATCAGCAGGATGGGTGCTGTGGGTATTTGAACGGTGCTGGCGGTGGTGAGCAGGACGACCAATACCGCCCGCGGAACTCCGGCGACGCCTTTACTGGCCAGCATCAGAATGACCAGCATAGCGATCTGGCGAGCGATAGAAAGATGGATGCCCGCCGCCTGCGCGGCAAAGAGCGCTGCCATGGAGAGATAGACGCTGGAGCCCGTCATGTTAAAGCTGTAGCCGGCCGGAATGACAAAGGAAACAATCCAGCCCGGCACGCCGAATTCCTGCATCCGCTCCATGGCGAGCGGCAGTGCCGCCTCGGATGTCGTGGTGGCAAAACCGATGGCCGCGGGTTCGCCCACAGCGGCGATGAATCTGCGCATCGGAATTCGAAAGAGCCGCAAGGTTGGCAACAGAACGGCAAGGCAGAATGTCGCAGTGGCCAGGTAAAAAGCCAGCACAAGCTTGCCCAGCGCCAGCAGCGTCGCGAATCCGGTACTCGCGAACGAATAGGCGATCGCACCTCCGGCGGCGAGCGGCGCCAGGTACATGATCAATCGGGTCATTTGAAACATGACGTCGGAGAGCGTCTGCAACACAGGCACCAGCGACGCGCGCCTCTGCTCAGGAAGCACCGCCAATGCGCAACCAAAGATAACCGAGAAGATAGCGATCTGCAGAATCTGATTTTGCGCGACGGCCTGGGCGATGTTTTCAGGGACAAGATTCAACACGACCTGCTGCCAGGTTTGTGCCCCCTGGGCGAGTGCGGGCGCGGCTTCGGCCGCTTGTGGGACAACCACTCCCCAGCCCGCGCCGGAGAGGTTCATCGCGAATGCGCCGATGATCAGGCCAAGAGTTGTGATTACTTCAAAGAGGATGAGCGACTTGATGGCGATACGGCCCACCGACCGCAATTCGCTGTGTCCGGCGATTCCTGTCGTGATAGTGGCGAATATGAGCGGGGCCACGATCATGCGCACGAGGCGCAGGAACAGATCGCCGAAGAACTGTAGTTGTGTGGCTATGTGTGGTGTGTCGAGACCCAGTTCAATGCCGGCAAGCATGGCCAGGAAAGTCCACAGCATGAGAGAAGGTTTGCGAAAGGCCGCAATTGTAATGAATGCGAGACCAACCACTCGCAATGTAATGACCATTGCGTGGCTTCCAGTAAAGATTAGCGATAATCCGGCGATCCAGGTTGCCACGCCTGCAATAAGCAGGTCGGGGCGTTTGCCTTTGATCATGCGGGTGGTGGCGCGAGTACCTTCCGTCATTGAATTTCCGTGGATCAAACGTCCGGGCGCGTGAGATGCATCGCCTCCGCGGTCACATCAGTGTACTTCAACCCTGCTCCAGTGTTGAATAAGACGACGCGATCGCGCGGCTTCAGGAATCCGCTTGACAGCAGGCGGTCGTAAGCGGCCATAACACTTGCCCCTTCAGGCGAAAGAAAGATGCCTTCATTTGCCGCCCAATCGCGAATGGACGCGAGGATTTCCTGGTCGCTGACAGCCAATGCAATGCCGGCGGACTCGCGAAGGATCTCGAGAATAATGGCGTCGCCGTAAGGCTTGGGCACGCGCAGACCTGATGCAAAGGTCGCAGCATCGTGCCACATTTGGCTAACGGTGGTGCCTGCATCAAAGGCGCGAACAACCGGGGCACAACCGGCAGCTTGCACCGCGATCATCTTCGGACGGCGATCGCGCGCTTTTACCCAACCGAGGTGTTCCAGCTCTTGAAAAGCCTTCCACATACCGATCAGGCCCACACCGCCGCCCGTAGGATAGAAGACGGCGTCGGGGTATTCCCATCCAAGCTGCTCAACCAGTTCGTACCCCATGGTCTTCTTGCCTTCCACGCGGAAAGGCTCTTTGAGCGTTGAAACGTCGAACCAGCCCTCCTGTTGCTTGCGCTCGGCAACCATGCGCGCACAGTCTGAGATGAGGCCGTCGACGAGAGTCACCTTTGCTCCGTACGCCACGGCTTCAACATAATTTGCGAAAGGAACATCGCGGGGCATAAAAATGTGTGCTTCAATCTGCGCTTGAGCGGCGTAGGCCGCAAGGGCGCCGGCGGCGTTGCCGGCAGAAGGAATCGCCAGTTTCGTAATCCCGTAGTGGCGTGCCATGGTGACGGCAAGCCCCAGGCCGCGGGCTTTGAACGTGCCCGTGGGATTGGCGCCTTCCTCTTTCACGTAGACATTTGCATAGCGCCTCGAGCGCAGCATGGGGGTCCAGCCCTCGCCGAGAGTGACGGGCACAACATCAGGCAGCACGGCTTTGTATCGCCACATGCCCGGCCAAGGGGAATCGAGTCCGAAGATGATCACCTCGTCGGGAGAAGAGCCCCGAAGCGCCGAGAGGTCGTAGCGCACGTAGAGCGAACCTGCGGGGGGAGCAGGGCACTGGGTGCAAACAGTCTGAGGAGTATCAGCGGGGATGCGTGCGTGGCAGCGGGAACACTCGAGATATGCAATAGGAGGCATGATAGGCCGGCACTGCTTATGTTATAAGAGCGGTGTGCGAAAGTTCGGGCAACAAACACTGAAGCTCGAAGCCAGTGGCCTCGAGCTTCAGTGTTGCAGTTTTGCTCTCGAATCTGTTGATGGTGGAACTGTCTAAGTCTTCGCGGCTTAGAAGTTCAGTTTGAGGGAAAGCTCAACTTCACGTCCCGGGTTGGAGCCATCCATTAGCCCATATACGCCAACCGTTCCGTATCCGCCGCCGTTCGGACCCGTGGTGCGTACGCCAGTGCAATACTCGCACGAGCTATAGTTGTCGTCCCACGTGTTCGCAATGCTGAAGATCGGCGTGTTGGTGAGGTTCATAAACTGGGCCATGAAGGTAATGTTGGTGCTTTCCGTGATCGGGAAAGCCTTGTTGAAGTTGAGGTCAGCGGTCTTGAGGTGGGGTCCGCGCAACGTGCCAACCTGGCAGTTGCCGAACTGTCCGTTAGCCTGATCTTGCACAGCCGCCGGGTTCAGATTGACGACGCCGATGCTTGAGCCGATTTGCACCGTCTGCGGGCTCTGGCCGAACGACTGGCCGGCGACGCAGTCGGCGCGCGGCACATAGGAAGGCGCGGTCAAGTTCGACGCCGCTGCCGGGTTAAAGGAGCCCATCCATTCGCCAGCATATGGCGTGACCGCAAAACCGGAGCGGAAGGTGGTGTCGACAGCAACGTTCCAGCCACCGACTACTTCATTCAAGCCACGAGAAGCGCCACCCAGGAACTGCTTGCCGTGACCGAAGGGCAGGTCGTAAAGCGCGTAGGCATTGAATGCCGAGGCTGCGTCAATAGTGCATTTGCCGTAATCGCCCATCGGGTCGTACTCGTTCTGGAAGAAGTTGCCGCCACCCTCGTTCTGCTGCTCGCCAATGCCTTCTTCATCGCCATAGGAGCCGAAATATCCGAGCGAGTTGCTCAGGCACTTCGACCAGGTATAGTTGGCCTGCATATCGAGGCCGTGGTAGCGCTTCTGGGCCAGGGTCGCCTCAAGGGCTTCATAGCGCGAGACGGCATCAGAAGCGTTGTAGCGGGCCTGTCCCACGCCGGCAGTAACCAGTTGCTGCATGTAAGGGCCGGGCGCAGTGGCGGGAACGGTGACATAGTCAGGATTTGACGAAGTGCCGATGTTGATCTGCTGCGTTGCCGAGGTGAGAACCTTCTGGTTGTACCAGTAGATGTCCGACATGTGGTCGTCCTTGTCAGCGACGTAGCCGATGGATGCTGTGAAGTTGTTCTTGAACTGGTGCTGAATGGTCAGGTTCCACTGCTGGTTCATTGCCGGGCGCAGATTGGGGTCAGTGGCGTGAGTGACTTCGCCAGCCAGGCACGACGCCGACAGAGCCTGTAGCTCCGTTACTGTGCAAGAGTTCTGGTAAGGAGCATATCCATCGTCGAACGTGTATTGCGGGTACAGCAGGTTGCTGCCTGAAGTGTTGGTCTGGTTGATGAGGATGGAGTTGGGCGGGTTGATGACGGCCATGTTGCTGATGCCGTTGCCCTCCATGTAGCTCGAAATGTCATAGGCTCCGCGGATCACGGTGCGAGGCGCGAAAGTGGGCTGCCAGGCGAAGCCAAAGCGCGGTTGCAAATCGCCAATGCCTTTATAGGTGTTGTAGTTGGTGCCTACTTCAGGCGTGCCGCTCACCAGATCGAAGTTGATATTGTTCTGCTTGTTGCGGTCGCCACGCGCAGTTACAACCTCGTAGCGCACGCCTAGATTCAGAGTCAGGGTTGAGGTGGCCTGGTAGTTGTCCTGAACAAAGCCGGCCCCGAGGCTGTTAACAA
>JASHVU010000720.1 GCA_030044455.1 Acidobacteriaceae bacterium
TGTTATCCAACACTACGTATGCCGTTGAGGCATCCGACGAGACGGCGATGCCCATGGGATAGGAAGTGGGCGCCTCATCGGAAAAGAGTGAAACGGAGTAGCCGCAGGGAATATTGAAGCTGCCCGTGGTTCCCGAAGGACTGACGCCTTTGGGTGGCAGCCCCTGCTGTACCTTCGCGTAATTGACGCCGAAGCAAGTGACATTGGTGAACTTGCCAGTGGAGTCGACTGCGATCGGAACCGCAACGTTGGCGAAGTTGGTGAGCATACCGCTCGCACTGACGCTGGCCACAGCAACGTAAGACGGACCGTAATCGCCGTCCTGGCTGAACAAGAGGTACTTGCCATCAGGGGTATAGGTGATACCGGTGGAGCTGCCGCCTGCGCCGACCGTCGGTTTGAAGGTCTGCAGTATAGCGCCGGTTTTGGTGTTGAACACTGTGACGACCTGCGGAGCGCCCATCTGAAGCACGGCAGCGGTGCCATTGCCGGTGGGATTGAGTGCGATAGCCTTGGCGCGGGTCGTGGTGCCGAGGTTGACATAGATACCGGCAGGGGTGATGACCTGGCCGCTGGCGACGATGTAACTGCCGTTCGTCTGCGCGCCAGGCACGTAGGTCGGATACTCTACGGACTGCGCAAACGCCGTAACGCTGAACCCTGCCGCCAACAGGCAGGCGAGCGGGCGCAGAAGGTTAATCCGAGGATTTTGAGATGTCTTTCGGTACATGGGGGCTCCTTTTTCAGTTTCGTTTGGGGCGCGAACCAGAATCGGCCACGTGACAGGAAAACATGGGACTTGCAGGAACTTTGCTTAGGACTTGAAGAGATGGCACGGCGGCAGAGTAGTGCCAACGAGCCCAAGTGTAGAAACGCAAAATGGTCGCCAGCATGACACCAGAATTACGTTTTTGTAATCCGATGAGAATGTTTTGATGGGCTGGTAACACAGTTTTCCATGCCTGGAATTCGAACCACGCCCCACTGTGGTACTAGGCTGTGGGTGTCGTCAGATCGGCTTCTGCATCATGCACATACCGTTCGTGGCTTCCCTTTTGAACACAGCCGCATCTTTCACATAAAAATCATCAAATCCTCAAAGAAATTAAACCGGGGAGCAAGATCATGCGGACTGAGATAACAAGCCCGTTCCTGTTTTTGGCGGGGTCTGAAGATGTTGAGCAGGACAGTTTCTACACACCCAAGCTGAAGCGGTTCTCCACGTGCCTTAAGCAAAATCTGAATTGCGACTTGGCTTTTCCTATCCAGGGCCCCCAGTATGGGTCTTCGTCTGCGGGGTGGATGCGGGAGCCACCCCCATCCCGTCCCCGAAATTCGGTACATTCATTGGAAAATCGCTCTAAGCCATCTGTTTAATCATTCGTTGCCGAAAAAGTGATGTTTCCGCATGACTCGAAGAGTGCCAGGTTTGCCGGTTTCAGAGAAGGACCTCCCAATGCCCATGAATCAAGCTGTCAGGCAGGCTTTCGCCGCAAGCATTCTCACAGCCTTCACCATATTCGCCGTACCCACGGCGGTCGCCCAACCCAACAGCGGTGATCTGCAGCGGCTCTCGACCGGGCAATTGATCACGCCGCTTGCCCCCAATGGCGCCAGCTTTCAGCCGCTCAACCCCGGACTTGCCGACGATCCCTTGTATACGACGGGCCAGGCCGTAACGACTGCCGTCAGCCCGGACGCCAAAAACCTGTTGATTCTAACCAGCGGCTACAACTGGATGAATTTCACCACCGGCACGAATGCCGGCAACACCAACCCCGCCGACTCGAATGAATTTGTATTCGTCTTCGACATTTCGAAACCTGAGCCGATTCAGAAGCAGGTCATTCAGGTGCCCAGTACCTACAGCGGCATTGCTTTCAGCCCGAACGGCGAGCAGTTTTACGTCACGGGCGACGATTGGCTGGTCTCTGGGCCGAAGAGCCTTTATGATTCAAAGCGTTTTTCCCCGCTTAAGTCATCTCAGAAGTGCATCTCAATAGGACGAAAGTATCGATGAGACTTCGAGTATTTCATCCCGCATTTCGTTCTTCAGAAGCGCAGAGCCTAAGGGTAATCTGCCTGTCGGCCTGTGCCGCGTTGTTCTTCCTTGCAAACGGTGGATTCCTGGCTGCACAGAGCGCGGTGTTGACCGGCGCACTCGACGGTCGTGTGACCGACCAGGGCGGAGCAGTTGTGCCCGGTGCGGAGATTCAATTGCAAAACCTCGCCACCGGCGTGCAGCAAACTTCCCAGACTAACCAGACAGGGCTTTTCCGGTTTCCAGCCCTGATGCCCGGATCGTATTCCGTTACCGCGAGTCTCAAAGGCTTTCGCGATGTACAAGCCTTGGTGCGAGTGCGAGTGGGCAACACCACCTCGCAGGACATCAAGCTGCAGGTGGGAGCGGGAAGCGACACCGTTAAGGTAGCTGGCGCCACTCCGCTGCTGCGTCCCGAGGAGTCTTCGGCTAGCACAGTTATGGAGCGATCGTTTACCGATGCGCTGCCACTCAATGGCCGCAAATACACCAACTTTATGGTGCTCACCCCGAATACCAGCTACGACGGCGACACTGGCCTGGTGAGCGTGGCCGGACAGCAGGGCGGCGAAGACTCCGGCTATGCCAACGGGAACGGCTCTACCGCATTTACCGTGGACGGCACCAACGCCACCAACAATTACTTCGCCGACATTGTGGGCCGAAACCGAATCCCATACCTTTATGGCGAAGACGCAATCCAGGAATTCCAGGTCTCGGTCAGTCCCTACTCGGCCATCTATGGAGGAGGAGCAGGCTTTGTGAATGCGGTTACCCGCTCGGGAAGCAATGTATTCCACGGCAGCGCGTTCTACTACAACCGCAACTCCGCCACCGGCGCCAACGACGCTCTCGATAAAGCCGCTGGCAATTCCAAGCCGGAAGACGCCCTGCAACAATTCGGAGCGGGTTTAGGAGGGCCGGTGCGGCGCGACCGCTTGTGGTTCTTTTTGGATTACGAGCAGCAACTTCGGAACTTCCCCATTCCGGTCATCAATTCCGCGCTGGCCACCAATCCGTCAAATCTGGGTTCCTTTTTGTCTGCGAATTTCGATCTTCCCGCCGGGACTACGCTTCCCACCCCAAACGGTCCCTTGCCCATCCCAGGCGCCGACGCCGCACCCGATCCTTCCAATCCCGTCTACCTGCAGCAGGTGTCGAATGTCATCAACGCGCTGAACTCCAATCTCGGCACCAAGCCCAGGAAGGGCAACGACCTGGTGGTGACTCCGCGGCTTGACTACCAGGCAAGCTCTCGCGACAGCCTGTTTCTGTCTCTGAATGTGAACCGTTTTGACTCGCCGGGTGGCGTTATCATCGACCCCACCGTAGGCAACTATGGCCTGCAAACGCTGGCCAACGCGTATGTGCACACCTTTGGAGCCACTGCAGGTTGGACGCACGCGTTTTCAACAAGAATGCTGAACGAGTTCCACGCAGGCACTTCGCAGGACAACGAGCTCGCAACGCCGACCGGTCTCGCGCCGAACGCCCCCACCATCATTCTCGATAGTCCGGCGGCCTTCACGCTGGGGAACGCGGCCTTTTCAATCGGGAAGGTTTTTGAGAGGCAGTACTCTCTCTCTGACCGGATCGACTACGTGATTGGCAAACACACATTGCAGTTCGGTTTCGATTGGAATCGCTCATGGGATGCGGATACCGACGATGGCGGCGCCGACCCCAATGAGGCTGTTGACTTCGGGTCGCCGCTCGGCCTTTATGAATTCCCGAACTTGGAAGCCTTTGCTCTGGGTGAATACATCAATTTCAGCCAGGCTGCGGGGACCCCGACCTTCTCCTTTGCCGTTCCTTAT